>NZ_DJTP01000050.1:0-197699 GCF_002440405.1 Empedobacter sp. UBA6305
TTTTAGGGAAGATTACACATTTAATTTTATATTTGGTAGATTATTAGAATCAGAATAATAAGAAATATATCCTAATCCATTATTTTTCATTTCAATAGCATTTATTCCATTTGATAAAGGGTAGGAGATATCAGTTACATTTGCTTCGTTAGCAGAATCTCTAACACGTAAATATACACTTTCACCAGAAGGAATACCACTTACAAACATAACGCTAGTTGTTTTTTCCGAAAAAACTATTCCTGTTGGATTTTCGTAAGCATTGTAATTTCCAATTTTGTATTCTTTATTGATAGAAGCTATTGTTTTATATGCTTTATGTTCGTTAACACGATCTATTTTTTTGTATTTATTATCTAATAAACATTGTGCTAAAGATTTAACAAAAGGAGATGTAGTAATTCCATCAATTGTTTGTTGATTTACGCCTGAATTTAATTCTGAGAATAAATCATCTTTAAAAATTGTTGAATACTTTTTCTGATCAAACTTGTTTGAATTTTTTTGATAAAATTCCATCTTGGCAACACTTGCAAAATTTCCTTTGCCATCTAAAATTTCTAATTTGATAGAAGAAGGTTTTATTTGTGATGGAAAAGATATATTTCTTACATCATTTGTTTGCGTAAAATCTTGTGTAGAAATTTCAATATAAGTAGGGTCAGCTATAGTATTGTAACTAACTTTTACTTTTCCTAATAAACCATTTACTCCACCATCATTTCTTGGATAATAGATCATATAATCTAATGGTGTGTTTCCATCAAAAGCATAAATTAATGAAATAGGGAAAATTTTTTCAGTAGAATTGTAGTTAGAATGATAAAGCGTATTGTAATCTCCATCAAATGATTGCTCTATGTTTTCCCCTGTTTGAAAACTTGATGCTGACGAACCTGTAACTAATGGAGAAACTTTCATATCCTTATAGTTTGAGAACTCATTTGTTTGTATTACACACTCCGAAGCTATTGGAGTAATTTGATCAGACGAGTAAAACTCAACTTCCGCAGCACTCGAGAAATTTCCTAGAGCAGCATTCACTTTTATTCTAATGACTGCTGGATTGATAATTTCTTTATCAAAATCAAATTTTTTAGATGTAGAATCTCCAGCCCATGTTATAGCACTCGTAGTCGCTGTTTTGAAATTTGTTGGATCACCTTTAGTTGAATATAAAATTTCAACATTTGTCCAAATTCCATTAGTACCTGTTTGCCTTGGAAAATAGGCAAGGGATTTTATAGATTTAACTTGACTGTTGAAACTAAAATCTAATTGATCTGGGATTCCATTTTGATTCCATTTAGAATGGTACATTGTCGTTAATATACCATCTGCGCTAAAAGTAGCTTCATTACCACTTTGTGCCTCTTGTTTAGAAGTAACACTAGAAACGGGCATTTTGTATTCCTGCGCAAAAGAATCTATACCAAGTAAAATCATACTTAGTAGGAAGTAATTTTTTTTCATAAATAATTTGTGTTAATTGATATTTTGTTGTTTAGACAAGTTAATTAATACATTTTATTTATAATCAGCTAGGAACCAATTTGAAAAAAAAATAAGGAAATGTTAAGAAATAAAGAATCCCTTTCTTTAATAATACAATTAAGAAAGAGATTCTAACTATTAAAGACATAATAAATGAAAAGATTTTTACTGCTTTTTGATAATTGTATTATTATTTCCCTCAATTATTTGAGGTAATTTACCATTTTTAGATAATGCTTTACGATAATATAATGTATTTCCTTCGCCAGCTAATTCAGCAGAAGTTAATCCATTAACAGATATTGTATTATTTGTTCCCATGATTTCAACTTTGGTACAATCTCCTTTCAAATTGATCACATGTCCACTTCCGCCAACTTCTACTTTTTGTCCCTTACAATCTAACGTTAGTTTTTTATTATTTCCATCAATTTCTATCTGCGCAAAAGAAAGGTGACTAATAAATAACATCGTAACAGCACATAATAATTTATTCATTTTCATTGTGATTTCTTTTTTGGTTACTTTTTAGAAATCAAGAATCGTGCACTTTCAATTAATAAAATCTAACTTTACAAAAATTTAACAAAATGACTTTAGTTGAGCTAAAACAATTGTTTTTAGATAAATTGCAATTACTATATGATAAAGAAGAAGCTTCTCATATTTTCATGATTTATGTAGAAGATAAGTTGAATCTTGATTTATCTAGCCGAGATGAAATTGAATTAACGACTGAAATTTTATCAGATTTAGAACAATTAAAAAAAGGTCAACCTATACAACATATTACTGGAAAAGCTTTTTTCTATAACGATTTCTTTTTTGTGAATGAACATACATTAATTCCTCGTCCAGAAACGGAAGAATTGGTTGAATTAATTAGAAATGATTATGCTCAAAATCAAGATATTTCTATGATTGATTTAGGAACAGGAACAGGATGTATTCCTATTTCGTTGGCAAAATTATTTCCAAATGCAAATGTTTCAGCATTAGATATTTCTGAAAATGCATTGAAAATAGCACAATCAAATGCTGAAAATTTAAAAGTTAATATAAATTTTTATCACAATAATTTACTGGAAGACATTCAATTAAACCATAAATTTGATGTAATTATTTCAAATCCACCTTATATCCGAAATCTTGAAAAAAAAGAAATGCATCAAAATGTTTTGAATTTTGAACCTCATTTGGCGCTTTTTGTTGAAAATGATGATGCTTTAATTTTTTATGAACGAGTAATAGATTTTGCTAAAAATCATTTGAAAGAGAATGGTAAAATTTATTGTGAAATCAATCAATATTTAGGAAAAGAGACAAAACAATTATTTCAAAAATTTTATCAAAATGTAATCATTCATAAAGATATTTCTGGAAATGATCGTATGCTAAGTGCTTCTAATCAATAATTATCTATAAGAATCTTGTTTTATTTTCTGAAAAGATTTAATTTTAATTCAATAATCGTTCGCAATTTGGTATTAAAATTGTTAGAACTGATTCTATTATTAAAACAATAAAAAAAAACAACTATGAAAAAATTATTTGTATTAGTGGCAGTTGCTTCATTATCATTTGCTACTTCTTGTAAACAAGAAACTTCAAAAACAACTGAAACTAATGTAACTGTAGATTCATTAGCGAATGATTCTACGACTGTTATCAAAGAAACGACAACTACAACAACTACATTATCAGAAACTGATGCAAAAGCGAAAGTAGACGAAGCAAAAAAAGCTTTAGATGAAGCAAAAGCGAAAGGTGATAAAGCTGCAACAGAAGCTGCACAAAAAGCTTATGACGATGCTAATAAAGCGTGGATTGATGCAAAAGCTGCTGTAAATAATGCTGCGCAAGATGTAAAAGATGGAGTGAATAATACTGTAGATAAAGTAGATGCAAAAGCTAATCAAGCAAAAGAAGATATTAAAACTGTTGCAAAAGATGCAAAAGCTGATATCAATGCAGCTGCAAAAGATGTGAAAGCAGAAGCGAAAGAAGCTGGAGAAAAAGCAAAAGAAGGATATAACAATACGTTAGATAAATTAAAAGCGAAATAATTTCAAAATAATTATTGCTAACTTAGCCTTGAGAAATCTCAAGGCTATTTTTTTATGTTAAATTTTAGAGAAGCAACAAAGACGGATGCGTTATCTATTGCAAAATTGATGATGTTAGCAATGAATAAAATCGTTTATGATTTTATCGGAAAAACAGATTATGAAGAAGGAGTTAACTTCTTGAAAAAATTAATTGAACAAGAAGAAAATCAATATAGTTATCAAAATACAGTTGTTGTAGAATATGATAAGCAATTTGCTGGAACAACAACTTTTTATGATGGAGGAAAATTAGAAGAACTTCGAAAACCTGTTTTAGAATTATTGAAAAATGATTATAACCAAATTATTCATCCACAAGATGAAACACAAGCAGGTGAAATATATATTGACACAATTGCAGTTTCTGAAGATTTTAGAGGAAAAGGAATAGGTTCTAAAATATTGGATTATTTGATTGATGAAATAGGAAATAAGCAAGGCAAAACATTAGGTTTATTGGTCGATTTTACAAACCCAAATGCAAAGAAATTGTACGAAAGAAAAGGTTTTGAAGTGGTTGGGGAAAAAATGTTGATGAGCGAAAATCATGAATATATGCAGTATAAACCAAAACAATAGATAATAAAAAAGAGCTTTCAGAAAAGCTCTTTTTTTATTTCATCACTCCTAATTGAGTTAAGATTTTTTCTTCGTAAGGATCGATTGTAAATTGTTCAAATTTCACAAAATTTTTTCCATCTTTTAAGTAACCTAATTGATAATTTTGACGAATAATAGCTTGATTTTCGAAACTTTCTAAAATTGGTAATTCAGAAATTGGACCTAAAATTTGTTCGTTTTTTGTTGAAATTAAACCAAAATGCATCAAATAATTCTCTTTTGATAAGAAATATGGAAAATAAGCTAATATATCTGGACGCTCAATTTTTAGTGAAGTAGCTTCTCCAAAAGTGGCAAAATTTTGATCAACTGGCGTTAAATATTCGTATTGATAATCTATAATTAACTGATTATTTTTATCAATCATTCCCCATTTTCTATCTTTTTCAACTCCAGCTAAACCAGCTCTAAAATCTGTACAACCATCATATTCGAACGGAATCACAACTTGATTTAATAAATCAATAAACCCCCATTTTCCATCTTTTTTTACAGCACAAATATTTTCAATAAAATCACTTGTTAAATCATATTCGAACGGAATCAAAATCTGGTTAGATTTTGTGATAATTCCCCACTTATTCTCCTTTTGCGCGCTATAGGCATTAACAGTTGTGAGCACAAGTTTTTGATATTGAAACGGAATAATTACATTTCCTTCTTTATCTATTAAACCAAATTGATTATCAATAGATATTGGTGCCAAATTATTGCGATCGAAAACAGTTAAATCTTCAAATGTTGTTGTTTCTTTGTGAACAAAATTGTCAAACTGGTCTGTATCTTTTGGTGATATTTTAGTCATAATTCTATAATTCGACGTAAAATTAATTAATCAAAAATTAATAGTTTGTATATAAATTTTAAAATATCCAATTTTAAACACTTTTTGTAAATTAAATTCTTTATTTTGTAGGAAAGGTTAAATATGACCTATGAATGTTTATATTAAATTATTTTTACTGAACTATTTTAAAGAGTAGTTTTCTTAAAGCTCAACAAGATGGTATAAACATTATTAATTTACCGACTACGATAAATAAAGACTATTCTTTTGAAGGAGTATGGAAAATTTCGAATGATGGAAATACATCTAACTATAAAATATCTGGAGGAAAATTGACAAATTATTTAAACAAAACAAGTCAGACTTTATTTCTTGATTTATATTTTGCTCCATCAAAAACATCTGTAGATTTATATAATTTACCGAATAAAATCAATACAAACGCACAATTAGGGCAGTTAGAAGGAAATGGAACAAGCTTCAATAACGTTACTATTACTTTTAAAGCTTCAGATCTTGAAACATTAGCACAAGGAGATTATACACCAGTTTTGTTATTGAAAGAAAAAGAATCAGGTTCTATTTTGAATTATAAAGTTTTGAGTAGTAAAATTTCTTTAGAATCTAATAATATTTTAATTGATAAAGTTGTAAAGAATGTAGAATTACCTCAGGTTACAGATGCTAATACTTTAGCTTCTACAAAGAATATAGACGCTACTTTATCTGATATATATACACCTGTAGAAAGTTCTTTGAACATAGCGAATGTAAATAAAAAACTAAAATTAGTTGGAGGTTGGAAATTAGAAATTGATTTCAATTCGTTGATGGTTACAATTGGTGGAGTTGATAATTCTATACAGAATTTAGATTATAAACCTACAAATGACTTAAAATTAATGGTATATTTTTCAAATCAAAATATAACAGGAATTAAAGAAATAGATGGATTTGAACTTCTAAATCTAGATGTTTCACCAATTTCTGCTTTTACTAAAATTGAAAAGCTAAATTTTACTACAAATATCACAAAATTGGTTCCCGCAGGTGAATATTATCCTATTTTAGTATTAACTGAAAAAAATGAGGAAGGAAAATATGTGATGAAATCAACGTTAAGTTTAGGTGAGAAATATATTTGGCAGTAAAATCTAAATAATATAAAAATAAAAAAGCAACGATTATTTCGTTGCTTTTTTTGTTAAATACTGTTCAAATTTCAATCCTTTTATGTTATAAGGATCAAATCCTTTGTATAAATCTTCTAATAATTGCATTACTTGAAAATAAGTAAATAATACTGAATATGAAGCTTGTTCTTGGTAAACAGGGATTTCTACTAAAAATAAAAATCGATCATATTTCGAAATCTGAACAGTATTCCCATCTTGATTCATCAAACCAATATAACTTCCGTCATAATCAGGTAGGTTATGAAAAATCTCAATAGCTTGTGATAAACTACCTTCTAAAGGTAATTCAGTTTCGACCTGTAAGTCGTCAGCGTAATTTTCAAAGAATATTTTCACAGTGCAAAAGTAAGAAATTTTAATCTATTTTAAGGAATTCCTTTTTTTTCGGGTTATAATTATTAAATTAGCATTCAAATTATGGAAAAAATGAGTTACGACATTATAGTTATTGGAAGTGGTCCTGGAGGATACGTTGCAGCAATTAGAGCAGCACAATTAGGTAAAAAAGTAGCAATCGTAGAAAAAGCTGAATTAGGTGGAATCTGCCTTAACTGGGGATGTATTCCTACAAAAGCTTTATTAAAATCTGCTCAAGTATTCAAATACTTAAATCATGCAGAAGATTTTGGAATTAACTTACCTTCAGATATTTCATTCGAATTTGGAAATGTTGTTTCTCGTAGTAGAGGAGTGGCGGATCGTATGAGTAAAGGTGTTCAATTCTTAATGAAGAAGAACAAAATTGAAGTAATTCAAGGTGAAGCAAAAGTTTTACCAGGAAAAAAAGTAAAAGTTACTGCAGCAGATGGTTCTGTTAGTGAATTATCTTCAGAAAATATAATTATTGCAACTGGTGCACGCTCTCGTGAATTACCTGCATTACCACAAGATGGTAAAAAAGTAATTGGTTACCGTGGTGCATTAGCAATGGAAAAGCAACCAAAATCAATGATTGTTGTAGGTTCTGGAGCGATTGGAGTTGAGTTTGCTCACTTCTACAATACATTAGGAACAAAAGTGACAATTGTAGAGTTTTTACCACGCATTGTAAATGTTGAAGATGAAGATATTTCGAAACAATTACAATTATCTCTTAAAAAATCTGGAATCAATATCTTAACAAATGCAGAAGTTACAGGAGTTGATACAACTGGAGATTTAGTAAAAGCAACAATTAAAACTGCAAAAGGAGAAGAAATTCTTGAAGCAGAAGTTGTTTTATCAGCAGCAGGAGTTGTTCCAAATACAGAAAATATTGGTCTTGAAGAAGTTGGTATTGCAACTGAAAGAGGTAAAATAGTTATCAATGATTTTTGTGAAACATCTGTAAAAGGATATTATGCAATTGGTGATGTTGTAAAAGGAGCAGATTTAGCTCACTTAGCATCTGCACAAGGTATTTTATGTGTTGAGCATATTGCTGGTGAAAAAGTAGAACCAATCGACTACGGAAACATCCCAGGTTGTACTTATTGTTCTCCAGAAATTGCATCTGTAGGATTAACAGAAGCAAAAGCTAAAGAAGCTGGATACGAAGTAAAAGTAGGAAAATTCCCATTCTCTGCAAACGGTAAAGCTGTTGCAAACGGAGCTGCTGATGGTTTTGTAAAAGTAGTTTTTGATGCGAAATATGGTGAATGGTTAGGATGTCACATGATTGGTGATGGAGTTACTGAAATGATTGCAGAAGCAGTTGTAGCCCGTAAATTAGAAACTACTGCACATGAAATTATGAAATCTGTTCACGCGCACCCTACAATGGCAGAAGCTATTATGGAAGCGGTAGAAGATGCATATGGACATGCAATTCATATCTAAGAAATAAATTTAAAATTTATAGTTGAAGCAGCCTTTTGGCTGCTTTTTTATTTTACCAAATCGTTAATTTTTTGCGTTATGTATATTGAATTTGTTTTTTAACTATCTTTATAATAATAATTTAAAAACAGATATAATATGAAAAAATTTTATTCTTTAGTAGTAATTACTGCATTATCTTCTTTATCATTTGGACAAGTTGTGATTAGTCAAGTTTATGGTGGAGGAGGAAATTCGGGCGCAAAATATACGCATGATTTTATTGAGTTGTTTAATAGAGGCTCTTAAGCTGTTACATTAAAAGGTCATTCACTTCAATATGCTTCTGCTACAGGTAATGTTAGTGCAGCTAATACACAAGTATTAGCAGATATTACAATTCAGCCAGGTAAATATTATTTAATTCAACAAGCTAAAGGTAATAGTGGAACAGATGCATTGCCAACTCCAGACCAAATTCCTGCTACAGCTCTTGCATTAGGAGCCATGAACGGTAAAGTAGCACTTGTATCTAATGTTGATCCAATAACTGATGTAACAGATAAAGATATCGTTGATTTTGTAGGTTTTGGAACGTCTAATGAATATGAAGGATCTGGTCCTACTGCGGCTTTATCTAATACTGATTCTGCTCAAAGAAAGTTAAAAGGATGTCAAGATACAAATGATAATAAGAATGATTTTGACGTAGCTGCTGCTGCTCCTAGAAATGGACAAACGGCTGCAAATGTTTGTACAAATTTGAGTACAGATAATTTAACATTAACTAAAGCAGTTTCTAATACATTATGGACAAATACAGCTTCTTTCAATGTAAAAGATAAAACAATTGTAGAAGTTTACAATATTAACGGACAATTGGTAAAATCTTTCGAAGTTAAAGGTGTTCAAAATGTAGATGTTTCTTCATTAGTTAAAGGGACGTATGTAGTTAAAACTACTTCTAACGGAAAATCTTCTACTCAAAAAGTAGTAAAAAAATAAGAAAGAATATATTGTTAATCTAACAAAAAAGCGATTCAGTTTACTGAATCGCTTTTATTTATTCTTCTAATTTCTGAATCTTAAAACCTGCATCTGTCACAGCTTCTACAACTTCTTCTTCATCTTCGGTTGTTGTCACAGTCAGTACTTTTCGTTCATCAGAAGTATCAACTTTCCAATTGTCTTTACCTACAGCTTCGTCCAAAAAAGGTTTTACAGATTTGATACAGCTGTCACAATTTATATTTGTTTTGAATTTCAATTCGCTCATAACTTTACAATTTAGACTCAAATTTATAAAGATTTCATAAGATTAAAAAAACGTTTAAGTAATATTTGATTTCGAAATTTAAATAAAAATCAATGAAGCGTAATCTTGATGTTGTTGTTATTTCGGATGTGCATTTAGGAACTTTTGGTTGCAAAGCACAAGAGCTGTTAGCTTATCTACAGTCAATCAATCCAAAAAAAATTATTCTCAATGGTGATATTGTGGATATTTGGAATTTTAAGAAAAGTTATTTCCCAGAAACGCATCTTCAAATTATTAGTTATTTGTTAAATCTTTCAGAACAAGGAATTCCAATCGTTTATATAACAGGAAATCATGACGAATTGTTACGTAAATTTACCACAATGCGTTTTGGAAATATTCTTTTAACGGATAAATATATGTTGAAACAAAATGATAAAGTCGCTTGGATTTTTCATGGAGATGTGTTTGATGCATCGATTCAACATTCGAAATGGATTGCGAAATTAGGTGGTTGGGGTTATGATAAATTAATTCAGTTGAATTATTTTATCAATAAATGTTTAGAGTTTTTTGGAAGAGAACGTTATTCGTTATCTCAAAAGATTAAAAATTCAGTGAAAAAAGCGGTGAAGCATATCAATGATTTTGAACAAACTGCTGCCGAATTAGCGATCGAAAATGAATATGATTATGTAGTTTGTGGACATATTCATCAACCACAATTGCGAAAAGTAAAAACGGATAAAGGAATTTGTGTTTATATGAATTCGGGGGATTGGATTGAGAATTTATCTGCTTTAGAATGTGTAGACGGAAATTGGTCAGTGTTTTATTTTGAAGAACATAAACATACTTTGATGCAAAATTTAGAAGAAATCGAGTTCAATTATTCGTTAGATGAACTGATTGTTTCAATTCTCAATAAAAAATAAATGAAAATTTTATACGCTTTGCAAGGAACAGGAAATGGACATTTGGCTCGTGCGCAAAAAATGTTACCAATCCTTGAAGAATATGGAGATTTGAATGTTTTTGTGAGTGGTTCTAATTCACAATTACAACTCGAAAATTATCAATTTAAACATCACAATGGCTTGTCGTTGTTTTATAATCAGCTTGGGAAAGTTTCGTATAAACGAATTTTTAAGGAGAATAGTTTTAAATCTTTTTGGAATGAAGTGAATCATTTTCCAATTGAAAAATATGATTTAATTATTAATGATTTTGAGCCAATTACGGCACATGCAGCTCGAAAGAAAAAGATAAATATTGTTGGTTTGAGTCATCAAGCTTCATTTTTATTTGATGAAACACCAACAGTGAAAAATAAAACGGGCGAAACGATTTTAAAATATTACGCACCAACTTCTAAGTATTACGGTTTTCATTTCGAAGAATATAATGATGCTATTTTTTTACCAATCATTCGAGATAAAATTAGAGCATTGCGTCCAAAACGAAAAGATTACTATTTGGTGTATTTACCAAGTTTTCATCCAACAGAAATTATGGAGAAATTATCACTGATTAAAGATTCAAAATGGAAAGTTTTTTCACCTTTTGTGAAAGATGTTACGCGTCAATTTAATGTTCAAATTTATCCAATTGATGAACGTCTTTTTACTAGAACTTTAGAAAATTGTAAAGGAGTTTTGTGCGGTGCTGGTTTCGAATTGCCTGCCGAAAGTATTTATCTTAAAAAGAAGCTTTTTGTGATTCCGATTAAAGGTCAATACGAACAATTATGTAATTGCGAAGCTTTAAAAATGATTGGCGTTGATTATTCATATGATTTGAATGTAGCACAATTGCAACGTTGGGTGGATTCGAATAAAATTATTGAGAAAGATTTCCCAGATCAAACCGAAGAAATCATTCAGAAAGTAATTTTAGAAGCATCCCATTAATTATTTTTCCAGAAAGCAGGCGTAAATAAAATTAAGATTGTATAAAGCTCTAATCGTCCCAAAACCATTAAAAAACAACATAATAATTTTGCACTATCCGTTAAAGAATTCATTGAAGTACCCGGACCAAATTCGCCAATTCCCGGACCTACGTTTCCTAAAGTGGAAGCAGTTAATGTTAAAGAGGCCAAAATATCTTGGAAACTCATTGTTATACCATAATTCAAAAGCGCAAACAAAATAGAACTCACAATCCATGTAAACATAAACATGACAAAGAATGCCATGACGTGGAAAACAATAGATTGGTTAAGCGAACGATTGTTATAACGAACAGGAATAATTGCGTTTGGGTGTAAAATACGCTTAAATTCGATCCAACTATTTTTTAATAAAATGACGTGTCTAATAACTGTAATTCCTCCAGATGTAGAACCTGCCGAACCTCCGATGAAGAACAAAGAGAAGAAAATAAGTGTGGTTACGGTTAACCAACTTGTGTAATCTTCCATTGCCAAAGCTGTTGTAGATGCGATAGATACAACGTGGAATAATGAACTTCTGAATGAATGTTCGAAATTAAACCACGAATAGGTTTCGACGGAATAACTAGGGTAAATATTGAAAAATAATACAACAAAAACGATAAATGTAACGACAGCAAGTAAACCAACCCACCAACGGAATTCTTCATTTTTCCATACTTTTTTGAATTGTCCTTTAATCAATAAATAAATCAATGCGAAGTTTGTTCCGCCCAAAAACATCATCACGATTAATACATATTGAATAAAAATATTGTTATTCCAATACATCAAACCTTCATTCTTAGTAGAAAAACCTGCCGTTGCAATCACACTCATCGAATGATTTGCAGCATCAAATAAATTCATTCCACCAAAATAAAGCAACATCGCAAAAAAAGCAGTTAAGCCTAAATAAACTAACCAAAGGTTTTTTGCTGTTTCTGTAATTCGAGGGTGAATTTTATCCGTATAAATTCCAGGCGCTTCTGCCATAAAAAGCTGTCGACCACCAATTCCAAGAAACGGTAAAATCGCAATCGTCAAAACGATAATCCCCATACCACCAATCCAATTGGTTGTACTTCGCCAAAATAATATACTTTTTGGGAGACTTTCTACATCATCATAAATTGATGTCCCAGTCGCTGTATAACCAGAAACGGTTTCGTAAATAATGTTGACAAAACTAAAATTTTCATTGATGATATGATCGTTTGGTAGAAATATTAACGAGGTAACATAGGGTAAACACCCCGAAAGAATCAAGAAAAGCCATCCGACACAAACCACGATATAACCTTCGCGTTTGTTGATGTGTTTTCTTCTGTCACGCGTAAAATACATCATTGCAGCTCCCGACAATCCCACTAAACTCCCCGAAACTAAAAAAGGGTAGAGTAGATGATCATTAAAATAAATGCTGACACATGTTGCAATAAACATAAAGAGCGCATTTAATAGTAATAAAACACCCGAAAGATTCAGGATTACTTTGATGTTAAGTGATTTCATTATTTAAAATATTTGGTCACTTTTGGAATTAAATTCGCTTGACTAAAAACAACGACGTGATCTTTTGGTTCGATAATGAAATCTTTTGTTGGAATAAATCCATCATTTCTGCGAACAATTCCAGCAATAATAGCACCTTCTTTAAACGGAAAATCGCTTACTTTTTTGAATGCGATTTCAGAATTTTCGTGAATACGGAATTCTAAAACTTCAGCATCTAAATCAGAAATTCCTGTTACATCCATCACAGAACCTTGTCGAATATAACGGAAAATACTATCTGCGGTTAAGAGTTTTTTATTGATAAAAGCGTTAATTCCAACTTCTTGACTAAGATGTATATAGTCGATATTTTCGACCAAAGCAATTGTTTTTTTAACGCCTTTTGATTTTGCCAAAAGACATGACATAATATTCGTTTCCGAACTTCCTGTCACAGCGATAAAAGCATCCGAATCAGAAATACCTTCTTCCAATAACAATTCTCCATCTCGACCATCACCATTGATAATCAAAATGTTATTTAAATCGTCAGCTAAATCAAAAGCTTTGTTTCGATTGATTTCTAATAACTTAACATTGTGCTTGTTATCTTTTAAAAGTTTGGCAACTTTGACACCAATACTTCCTCCTCCTAAAACAATTACATTTTTGAAATATTCTTGTTTCTTTCCAAGGATTTTATAAACTTCTAAAATTCCAGCTTTTTTGACAATAAAATAAACGTGATCATCTATTCTAAATTCAGTTTCGGCTTCGGGAATAATGGTTTGATATTCGCCACGTTCGTTGCTACGAATTATTGCAATTGGCATCAAAAGATTGTCTTCGCCACCTTTCGTCGTCAAATACATGTCTTTGTACTGCTTGTCCAAAATTTTACAATCCGCATCCAAAACAGTTCCAACCATAAAAAGTTGACCATTTGCAAAGGGATGCATCGCATTGAAAGCAGATTGTTGAACAAGAGAATAAATCTCATCAGCCGCTAATTTCTCAGGACTAATTAATGCATCAATTCCCATTCCTTGAACCCAAAATTGATTTTCTTTGTAAAGAAATTCAGGATTCGAAATTCGAGCTAATGTGCGTTTTGCCCCTAAATCTTTCGCAATCGAAGCACTTGTAAGGTTTGTGTTTTGAAGATGAGTGACCGATATAAAAATATCTGTATCATCAATTCCAACTTCTCGCAAAGCCTTGAAAGAAGTGATATCACCACGATAAGCCATTACATCTAACGAGTTTTCGATCATCAACAACTTGTCCTTGTCCATGTCCATGATGACGATGTCGTTCATTTCATTAGAAAGTAATTTAGCCAAATGAAAACCAACTTCTCCAGCACCTCCGATTAATATTTTCATGAAAGAAATTTAGGATAAAACTATTTTGACGTTTCTTTTTGTCCCATTAACATTAGGAACGATTTCAAGAATTCGTCTATATCACCGTTCATTACAGCATCCACATTACCTGTTTCAGTTCCTGTTCTGACGTCTTTTACCAATTTGTATGGATGCATCACATAATTACGAATTTGAGAACCCCATTCGATTTTCATCTTATTTGCCTCGATCTCATTACGTGCAGCCATTTTTTTCTCTAACTCAATCTTATACAATTCAGATTTTAACATCTCCATTGCACGTTCGCGATTGGCTAACTGAGAACGTTCAACCTGACAAACAACTACAATCCCAGTTGGTTTGTGCGTTAACTGAACTTTAGTTTCTACCTTATTTACATTTTGCCCTCCAGCTCCTCCAGAACGAGACGTTTGTAATTCGATATCAGCAGGATTGATTTCAATCTCGATTGTATCATCCACAATTGGGGAAACATAAACCGAAACGAAACTTGTGTGACGCTTTGCATTACTATCAAAAGGCGAAATACGCACCAAACGATGCACACCATTTTCTCCTTTTAGATAACCAAAAGCAAATTCGCCATCAACTTCTAATGTTACCGTTTTTACACCTGTAACATCACCCGCTTGATAGTTTAATTCTTTTACTTTATATCCATGTTTTTCGGCCCACATCAAATACATACGCAACAACATAGAAGCCCAATCACAAGATTCTGTACCTCCAGCTCCCGCAGTAATTTGAAGAATTGCACCAAGATTATCTCCTTCTTCTGAAAGCATATTCTTGAATTCTATATCTTCTAAAAGCTTAGCAACAACAGTATATTGTTCCATAACTTCTTCGTCACTTACCTCGCCTTCGCGGTTAAATTCTACTAAAACTTCGACATCATTTACTGCATTTGCAATCGTTTGGTATTCATCAATCCATTTCTTTTTACCACGTAAAACTTTCATAAAAGCTTCGGCTTCTTTCGGGTTGTTCCAAAATTCAGGTGAAGCAGCGTGTTCTTCTTCATTTTGAACTTCGATTTCTTTTTGTTCGATTTCCAAATATTCGTGCAAATCTTGTGTACGTTTTTGGATGTCTTTTAGTAATTCGTTGTTAAACATAATTGCAAATGTATAAAAATAGGGGATTTTATGAACACGAGGTTAAGCATTAATCACTTTATCATCTTTTCCGTTCCAAGAAAGAATTTTATAAGTAAAACCGTCTTCCGTTTTAATTTCTTGGTCTTTCAGCATCAAAAAAGTATCGTCCCAATCACCATCATCATAACTAATTACCCAGAATAATTGGTTGAACAACAAACCTTCCAAAATATACAAAAGTTCCTCAACAGAATCTACTTCGTAAGTTGTAAAAGGAAAAGAAGATTTGATCCAAATCTTATCATCATCCGAAGTCTGAATATAAAGATCACCAAAAGTCGATTTGTATTCATTCTCGATATGGAATTCTAATAATTCGGTATCTTTTTTGTGAAGCCCTGTAAAATCTGGAATTGCTTCAATGATTTGATTGTATATTTTGATTGAAAAATCGTTCATCTTTCTAAAATTAGCTTGCAAAAATAAACGATATTATCTAATTCTGACACGATATTTATGTTCAATAAATCGAAAAAAGTTAAATAATTTGTATTCAAAATCATAACCATAGTCAACAGAAGGATCTAAATCTATACTTACTGCATACAAATCTGGATTATATGTCATTGGTAGCATATGTCGTTGATTCCAAATCATCACATATTGGCGATTTTTTTGTTCGTAATATTCTTTTGAATAATATTCTTTGGGTAATGCAGTTGTTTTTAAATAAATATCATATTGAGGATCAAATACAACAATATCATAATCGCCATCTTCATTCGGCTCGAATTTTAATGAATTCTCATCTTTATTCGGCACTGAATTTTGTGTGGATTGATTGGTTGTACAAGCAAAAAATAGGAGAGAAACGCTGAAGAATAAAAATAGCTTTTTCATAATTTTTTAATTTGATTAAATATATTGAAAAATAACGATATTAAGTGTTTATATCTACATTTACACTTATATTCTAATAATTTAGAATTACATGAATAGTAGTTCTGAAATATAAATGTTTATTTCATATTATTTATATATATATCTAAGAGACATTGAAAAATTATCATCATGAAATTTATTAATTTAATATTTTATAAGATATAATTTTGGTATAAATATAAAGTTTAAGTTAAAAATGTAACTTTATAGCAATAGTTCTTAAAGTTATCCCGAGATTGTATCCGATAGCAGATTCTAACTCTGTTATCTAAAATATATATGACAAATCACTTTATAGGAATAGGAAAATATATTCCAACTGAAAAAATATCAAATCATTTTTTTGAAGAACATCAATTTTTTAATGAACAAGGAGAAATTTTAGATCAAAATAATGCTACAATTTCGCATAAATTAAAACAAATAACAGGAATAGAAGAACGTCGATATGCCAGAAAAGATCAAGTAACATCAGACTTAGGCTATATGGCAGCTGCTTCAGCCATCACAAATGCAAATATCGACGCAGAAACTATTGATTATATTATATTCGCTCATAATTTTGGAGATGTAAAACACGATACGATTCAGTCTGATATGGTGCCAAGTCTTGCTGCAAGAGTAAAAAATTTATTGAAAATTCAAAATCCTTATTGTGTTGCTTACGATGTTATTTTTGGTTGTCCAGGTTGGGTAGAAGGTGTTATACAAGCCAATGCATTTATAAAAGCTGGATTAGCAAAAAGATGTTTGGTAATTGGTGCTGAAACTCTTTCGAGAGTAGTAGATGAACACGACCGAGATACAATGATATATGCAGATGGCGCTGGTGCAGCAATATTAGAAGCTTCTACAAACAATAAAGGAATACAAGCCCATTTATCTGCCTCTTATGCAAACGAAGAAAAAGATTATCTGTTTTTTGGAAAATCGTATAATTCAGAAAAATGTCCGAATACCAAATACATCAAAATGTATGGTAGAAAAATCTATGAGTTTGCTTTATCCAAAGTACCTTTAGCAATGAAAAAATGTGTTGATGATAGCTCATATAATATTGACGATATCAGTAAAATAGTGATTCATCAAGCCAACGAAAAAATGGACGAAGCAATCGTAAAACGCTTTTATAGTTTATATGATCAAGATGTGCCAAAAAATATTATGCCAATGAATATTCATAAACTTGGCAATAGTAGTGTGGCAACAATTCCAATTCTTTTGAAAATGATTATGGATAATGATTTAGAAAATCACCAGATAAATGAAGGCGATGTGGTATTATTTGCATCTGTTGGCGCAGGCATGAATATAAACACGTTTATTTACCAATTTTAACGATATCAATCATGATAAGTTCTAATCACAATTAGATTAGAACTTTTTATCATATAGAATTCTCTAGAAATTAATACCATTTAATTCATTAAAACTTATTACCTTTGCAACGTACTTAAGAAGATATTTTGTCTTAATAGTTTACAATTGTATTCTTTATTTTACTTTTTTTAATTCACTAATTGACCTAGTCAATATAATTTTAACTTCTGTTTTCTAAAACGTATACTTGTAAGTTTTACTACATTATAATATAAATGTTGTCGGATAATTAATTTATGTTTTCTTAGGTTTTATCAGTATTAAAAACAAAAAATCTATACAAACATTTATGGCAGATTCTACATCTAAAAAAGAAAATAGCAAAAAGAAAGCTTTAAAAAAATTAGAAAAATTAAACAAAAGAGAGAATAGAAAAGAGAATAACAACAAAGGAAAATCATTAGAAGATATGATTGTCTATGTTGATGTACTTGGTAATTTTACAGATGTACCACCTCATTTACAAGACAAAGAAGCCGATTTGCTGAATAATAAAAGATTTGAATCTGATAACAGAGATGTTTTTATAGAAGGTATGGTTGATATCTACAACGATTCAAAAGGTTTTGGTTTTATTAAAGTACCAGCTTCTAACGATAAAATCTTCTTCCACTTCAAAGAATCAAAAGAATTACTTAAAGTAGGAGATCAAGTACAGTTCAAAAAAGAAATGTCTGAAAAAGGATTCAGAGCAATTCAAATATCAAAAAAATAAATTAATTAAATATACAACTATGCAAGAAGGAACAGTAAAATTCTTCAACGAATCAAAAGGGTTTGGTTTTATCTCAAACGCAAACGGAGGTGAAGATGTTTTTGTACATGTTTCTGGATTAATTGACAAAGTAAATGAAAATGATCAAGTTACTTTTGATATTGAAAAAGGAAAAAAAGGTCTTATGGCTGTTAATGTAAAAAGAAAATAAAAAAAGAATCCTTATATAAGGATTCTTTTTTTTGAACTATATTTAATTTCTAAAAGAGTATTTATGTACACAATATTACATAATTCGCGTTGCGGAAAAAGTAGAGATGCAGTAAAGGTTTTGGAAGAGTCTGGAAAAGATTTTGAAATAAGAGAATATTTGAAAGAGCCTTTGACGAAAGATGAATTGAGAACTATTTTAACAAGACTAAATCTAAAACCAATTGATATAGTAAGGACAAATGAAGAAGATTGGAAAATAAATTTTAAAGGAAATGAACTTTCTGATGATGAAATTTTGAATGCTTTGGTTGAATATCCAAAATTGATTCAACGTCCAATAGTGACAGATGGAAAAAGTGGAATAGTAGGTCGTCCAAAAGAATTGGTAGAAAATTTTATTAAATAAAAATGGTTTGATAATTGTAAGTATTTCTAAGACTAAACATAAAAAGCTATGAAAATTTTAGATGCATTAACAAAAAATCAAACGGAGAAAGGAACTAAAATAGGTTTATTAACAACAGCCGCTACAACGGGAGTAACGGTAGCTAAATTTTTGGGAAAACGTTCAATATATGGAATAATTGGTGGAGTAGCCGTAACATTGGCTGCAGAATATATCCGAAAAAAATATGAAAAGAAAGTTGAAGCTGAAAACGAAACTATTTTAGAGAATAAATAAAAAAAGAGTTTTGAAAAAAACTCTTTTTTGTATTATATATTTTTGTTTTGTTCTTCTGCATCACCAACCATATTTCGAACAATTCCTGGATTCGAATGTTTTTTCTTCATTTTCAAATTCAAGAATTCGACTAAAACAGAGAAGCCCATGGCAAAATAAATGTATCCTTTCGAAATGTGTTGATCAAACCCTTCTGCTAATAACGAAACGCCGATTAATAATAAGAATGATAAAGCCAACATTTTAACCGTTGGATGATCGTTCACAAATTTAGAAACCGCACTTGCTGAAAGCATCATAACTGCAACAGCAATAATTACAGCCGCAATCATAACCTCAATATGTTCTGCCATACCAACTGCTGTAATTACAGAATCTAATGAGAAAACAATATCTAAAATTAAGATTTGTACGATAGTTCCTGCAAAAGAATGGACTTTCACTTTTCCTCCGGTTTCTTCAACACCTTCTATTTTGTGGTGAATTTCTACAGTCGATTTATAAATCAAGAATAATCCTCCGATTAGTAAAATCAAATCTCGACCAGAGATTGCTAATTTTTCTAACCATTCGGTTGAAGTAATGCCAATCCATTCGCCAATATTGAATAGAGGAGTGGTAAGACTCATGACCCAACTTAGTGAGAATAAAAGGATAACACGTGTAAACATGGCTAAAAATAAACCAAGCTGTTGTGCTTTCTTTTGTTGATGTGCAGGCAATTTTCCTGACAAAATAGAAATAAAAACAATATTATCAATCCCTAAAACGATTTCTAACATTGTTAATGTAAATAATGCAACTAATGCATCTGGTTGTAAAAAAATACTAAAATCCATCGATTAATTTTGAAGTTTCGAAAATACAACGAAGAATAAGAATTAAAGTTTGAGTAATAATTATTTAATGTTAATTTAATATTAGAACTTATACAAAATTATTTACAGATTAAATCAATCAAATCGTTTTAGCAATATAGAATTAAACTTTACTTTTGCGAAAAAGACTTAGAATGATTTCAAAAGTTCAACTTCGGTTGCAGTTTCTCGTACTTCTTTGGGGATTTACAGGAGTTTTCGGAAAATTAGTTACAATGAGTGCGTTGTCAATGGTTTGGTATCGTGTTCTTATTGGGGCTATTGCTGTTTTTATTTATATGAAGTTCAGAAAAATGGATTTCAAGGTAACTAAAAACGAATTGTTGAAATTACTTGCTATCGGTGGAATTGTAGGAATACATTGGTTTACATTTTATTTGTCGATTAAACTTTCTAATATCTCAATTGCGTTGAGTACGTTGTCGATGGGCGCGCTTTTTAGTGCGATTTTAGAACCTATTTTTTTTAAACGAAAAATTAATCTGCTCGAAATAATTCTTGCTATAATCGTTTCCACTTGTGTAGCTGTTATTTTTAATGCATCACCAGAAGATTATAAATTGGGAATTATCATTGGTATTTTGTGTAGTTTTCTATCGGCATTATTTGCAGTTCTTAATTCGAGATTACCAAAGTCAATCAAACCAACTAAAGTTACTTTATACGAAATGATTGGTGGAGTTATCACACTTTCGGTGGTAATGATTCTTTTTCAGCCAGAAGCTATTTCTGAAGTTGTAAATATAAGTTGGTCAAACTTAGGATGGTTGACTTTGCTTGGCGTCATTTTTACAGCTTTTGCACAAATAGAATCAGTTGATTTGCTGAAACATGTTAGTGCTTTTACGTTGATGTTGAACGTAAATTTAGAACCAGTTTATGGCATCATTTTGGCAAGTCTTATTTTTGGAGATTCAGAACATATGAATCCTATATTTTATATTGCTACAGGGGTAATGGTACTTTCTATCATTATGAACGGAATATTAAAAACAAGATTTTCTAAATAATTTATTGTCAAAAAGACGCATTTGTTTTAAAGAATGCTTATCATTTAATATCTTTGCTTCAATTGAAAAGTAAACCATAATCACATGATACACTCTATTATTACAGGTGTTGGGCATTATGTTCCCGAAAGAGTTGTTACAAACTTTGATTTAGCTGAAGTGATGGATACCAATGACGAATGGATTCAGGAACGTACAGGGATTGTCGAAAGAAGACATATCGAGCCAGGTTCTAAGATTTCGTCTACAGATTTGGGAGTTATTGCGGCTAAAAATGCGTTAGAAGATGCAGGAATCACTGCTCAAGATATTGATTTTATATTATTTGCGACTTTATCTCCCGATTATTATTTTCCTGGAAATGGTGTATTGGTGCAAAAAGAGTTAGGTTGTCGTACAATTGGGGCAATGGATATTCGTAACCAGTGTTCTGGCTTTGTATATGCGTTATCAACGGCTGATGCTTTTATAAAAGCAGGAGTTTACAAAAATATTTTGGTGATTGGAGCAGAAGTGCACTCATTCGGATTGGATATGTCGGATGAAGGTCGTGGCGTTTCAGTAATTTTTGGAGATGGAGCAGGAGCAGTAATTGTTTCGGCAACGGAAGAAGAAGGACGTGGAATTTTATCGACTAATTTACATTCTGAAGGTGAATTTGCCGAAGAATTAGCAGTTACTTTCCCTGGAACAAAAACAGGTTGGTCAGACGAATTATTGAAAGAAGGTAATACGTTAACTAAAAAAGAGATTTATCCATATATGAATGGGAACTATGTTTTCAAGCATGCGGTAACTCGTTTTCCAGAATCAATTATCGAAGCTTTATCGACTGCGAATAAAAAGCCAGAAGATTTAGATTTATTTATTCCACATCAGGCGAATTTGCGTATTTCTCAATTTGTACAAAAACAATTGGGATTACCAGATGAGAAAGTTTATAACAATATTATGCGTTACGGAAATACTACGGCAGCATCTATTCCTATTGCATTGAGTGAAGCAAAACAAGAAGGTAAAATCAAAAAAGGTGACTTAGTAATGATGACTGCTTTTGGAGCAGGATTTACATGGGGCTCTGTTTTGATGAACTGGTAAGTAAGTTTGAATTTAGATTTACAAATTTAGAATATAAAAAAAACCTTCACTTTTTAGTGAGGGTTTTTTGGTTATATTTGATTGATTTAAAAAATTATTAATGAAATATTTATTGATTCTCATAATTGGTTTAATGAGTTGTTCGCAACATAAAATATCAAAAAATGTAAAGGATCAAGATTATATCTTTTTTCTCCATAATAAATATTTAGAAACGCATAACGATGGAGATTATGATACAGTCTATAAAACTAAAATTGAGTATTCTAAAGTTTTGAATTCATTCAAGAAAGACGGTTTTATTGTGATTAGTGAGAAAAGAAAGCCGAAAACAGACGGAATAAAATATGCAAAAAAGGTTGTTAAGCAAATTGATAGTTTGATTAATACAGGTGTTAAACCTAATCATATTACGGTTGTAGGAACTTCGAAAGGTGGTTACATTGCGCAATATGTATCAACTTTTAAAAATAATCCTCAAATCAACTATGTATTTATTGGTTCGTTTCAAGAAAGTGATTTAGAAGAAATGCCTGATATAAAATTTTCTGGAAATGTTTTAACCATTTACGAGAAGTCTGATGCATTTGGCGTTTCAGCTATAAAACGTAAAGAAAATTCAACCAATAAAATCAATCATTTCAAAGAAATTGAATTAAATAATGGCTTAAAGCATGGTTTTCTTTATAAAGCTCTTGATGAATGGATTGAACCAAGTAAAAAATGGGCGAGGAGAAATTATGATTTTAAATAAATGATTCATTTATAATTTTTCCTAAAAATCACTCGAACTGACAATTTTTATTCAATCTGTACAAGAAATATCTTATACAAAAAAAGGTTAGACTCTAAAAAAAATAGAATCTAACCCAAGTTTATTTTGTTACTTAAATACTATAAGAAATGGTGATATTAAGATTTCCTTACTTCAATTTTTTAGCAACATACATTTTTTCTGCTAATTGAACAGCTTTGTACGCATCAACAACACCGCCTGTTACAGAAATATCTGTTAAAGCAGGATTTTTGTTGACAGATTCTAACAATATTTGTTTGATATCTGTTGCAGTTAATTTAGGATAATGTGCCCAAACCAAAGCCGCAACTCCTGCTACAACTGGAGAAGCCATAGAAGTTCCGCTTTCATTTTTGTATTCCCCATCTTTATTAGGAACAGTAGAATATATTTCATTTCCTGGCGCAAAAACATCTACAGACTTTTTACCAAAATTAGAAAAACTTGCTCTTAAATTGTCATTATCCATTGTATTTGCTCCAACTGTAATTACGTTTTTAGAAACTTCTACACCTTTGTCGTCATAAACGGTAGGGAAGTGAATTTCGTCATCAATATTTACGTTTTCATTTCCTGCAGCTTTAATCAATAAAAGACCTTTTTTCTCAGCATATTTAAATGCATCCCAAACAATTTGTTTATCAGGAGAATAAGCTTTTCCAAAAGACATATTTAAGATTTTTGCTCCATTATCTGCTGCATAACGAATGGCATTCGCAACATCTTTATCACGTTCGTCTCCATTTGGAACTGTACGAACTGACATGATTTTTACATAACCATTTCCAGCGATTCCATCCATTCCAATTCCGTTACCAGATTTTGCTGCAATAATTCCAGAAACGTGTGTTCCGTGCATAGAATCAGGGCCATCTACATCATTATTTCCGTAAAAACGTTCTGATTTATCAGCATAATTATCACCAACAATTGGACGAGGATCTAATTCTGTATTCAAGTTAATTTCAACTTGTTCTTTGTAGTATTTTGTTCCTTCTGAAATTTCATTTCCAACTTCTGTTAAGAAATCTTTCATTGATTTTCCTTCCCAAGCTTCTTTCGGAACCATACCAAAAATAATCATCCCTTGTTGTGCTTCTTTAGAAACAGGTTTAAAAGACATCATATTTTTTTCATTCAACTCTTTTTCGCCCCATTCTTTAATCAAAGCAGGAAATGCAACTGAGAAAATATCATTCATCTGCACATATTGCGCTGCATTTTGTTTTGCTTCGGCTAATTTATTTTCGAACTCAGGTTTTATTTTTTGATATTCTTCCAATTCTTTTGGGAATTTTGTTTTGTTAGAAGCTGCATCTTTACTTTTTTCGAATAAATCGCGGTATTTTACAAAAAGACGTGTTAACTCTAATGTATCTCCATCAACATTTTTACCATCTTTTCCTCCAATAAAATTCCAACCATGAATATCATCAACATAACCATTCTTGTCATCATCAATTCCATTTCCAGCAATTTCTTTGGTGTTTGTCCAAATATTATCTTTTAAATCTGGGTGAGTAATCTCAACTCCAGAATCTAAAACACCAACAATTAACTGTGAAGGTTTACGTTTTTTTGATTCTAAAAATTGTAAAGCTTTTTGAGTATTTACACCATAAACACCACTTTCTTCTAAAGATTCGTGTTGCCAATATTTTTGATCAACTTTAGGCAATGGTAGAGCAGTTGTCGTTTCTTGTGCGAACGATGCCACACCAACAAACATGGCAACTGATATACTTAATAAGAATTTTTTCATAATTGATTTATCTATATGTCGAGAAACAACCGAAATTGTTACATCTAAAATTATCTCGAGTTTAAACGCAAAAAAGGCTCCAAAATTTGAAGCCTTTTTATAATGTTGTGTTAAATTTAAAATTATTTCAATTTACGTTGTTTGTAAATTTCTTCAGCTTTTTGTACAGCTTTGTAAGAATCTACAACACCTCCAGCAACAGAAATCTCTTTTAATTGCTCATTTTTATTAACTGTTTCCATTAAGATATTACGAATATCTTCTGCAGTTAATTTTGGATAATGTGACCAAACCAACGCTGCAACACCAGCAACAGCAGGTGAAGCCATAGAAGTTCCGTTTAAGAAACGATATTGATCAACCCCTGGATATGTTGCATAAATCTCTTGTCCTGGTCCAAAAACATCTACCGATTTTTTACCATAGTTAGAGAAACGAGCTTTTAAAGCATTTGGATCTTTAGTAGAAGCACCAACCGTAAGAACAGATTTAGAAACAACATTTCCATTTCTAAAATTAGTTGGATAATGTACATGAACATCAATATCTTCGTTGCTATTTCCAGCCGCTTTAACGATTAAAACACCTTTATCAGAAGCATATTTGAACGCATCCCAAACTAAATCTGCATCAGGAGAATAAGGTTTTCCGAAAGACATATTCAAGATTTTTGCTCCATTGTCAACTGCGTAGTAAATTGCATTTGCAACATCTTTATCGCGTTCGTCTCCATTTGGAACTGTACGAACCGACATAATTTTTACATTATTTCCTCCAGTCGTTCCTTCAGAACCGATATTATTTCCTCTTACAGCACCGATAATTCCAGCAACGTGAGTTCCGTGAGAAGATTCAGGTCCGTTAGAATCACTGTTTCCATAAAAACGCTCTTTTTTATCATTTGGATTGTCAACATCTTTACGATCAACCAAATCTAAATTTAAGTGAGAAGATAAAGCATCTCCCTTCGCAGCACGACGAGCAGCTCCTAAATAGGTATTCGAAACTTCTTTCATCGTTTTCCCAACCCATTGCTCTTCTTTCAATTCACCAAAAATCCATAAAGCTTCTAAGATTTGAGAATCTGTTGGTTGGTAATTTTTTAAAATATCTTTAGTTAATTTAGTATCTCCAAATTCAAGAACCATTTTATTTACACCACCTTCAACAGCATTCAATTTAGATTGAGCAACTTGTTGGTTATATTTTGCTTTTCCTACAGCGCTTAAATATTCTTTTTCAATTTTTTGAAATTCAGCATATTCAGTAGGATTTTTTACAATAGCTTCATGATTTTTCTTTTGATCGAAAGTTGCGTATTTAGATGATAAAGCTTTGTAAACACGTGTTAATTCAGTGGTATCATCATTGTAATTGATTCCTTTTGCTGTTCCTAAAAAAGACCATCCATGTACGTCATCAATGTAACCATTTTTGTCATCATCGATTCCGTTTCCTGGAATTTCTTTTGGATTTGACCACATATTTGCTTTCAAATCTTCGTGAAAATTTTCAACACCGCTGTCCAAAACTCCTACAATAATTGTATTTGCTTTTCTTTTGTTGTCTTTTAAGAATTGTAAAGCTTGATCAGTATTTACACCATAAACACCTGTTTGTTCTACACCTGCATGATACCATTTTTCTTTTGGTACTTCTGTTGTTTGTGCTTGAACAAACCCTAATGTAAAGGCAAATCCTAAAGCAATAAATAATTTTCTCATGTTGTTATTTTATTAAGTTTTTTAAATATACTGCGGCACTTGGTCCTTCGCTAAAAAGTAAATCTAAGATACTCAAACCTTCTATAAACTCAAATTTATCATCAAAAACTTGTGCATATTCTGGTAGGTTATACTGAGGTGCTTTTTTAGCAGAAAATTGATTTCTGAAATCATTTTCAGGATTCAGATCTTGATAGGTTTCAGTTTTAGAAATCTCCAAATCTAAGCTTAATTTCTTGTTGATGAAATCAATTGTTTTTAGATTAAAATCTAAAAGAAATTTCTCTTTTTGTTCTAAAATTGGAATAATTTCATCTTCATAATATTCAAAATATGGAGAACTTTGATAAGCTGACTTTAAAGATTTGATGTGTTCTTTTTGCCAATCATATTCATAAGAAGGTTGCAAATCTTTGAACAAACGTGTTCCGTTGTGTAAAATTGGAATATTCAACATTAATTTACCATTTGCACCCAAAATATACATGCGGTTACGGTAAGTTTGCTTTTGAAAATTTTCTTGAACTTCGATATCCAAAGTTTGGCTTTTTACCATTTCTGCATAGTAATCAATCGGTCCAAAATAAAAAGCTGCAAACGTATTTTTCATTCTATTATTTTATATGGAAATGTGCATTACAAGTAGCTTATAATGCACATTTATAGTGTTGTTAATTTTATAATTTAGAGGATTTTAATCGCTCTTTTTATTAATATTTGTTCTTCTTTTTCTCTTTACGAGCTTTTACAATATCATATCCAATCCAACCAATTAAGGCAATTAGAACATAAATTCCGTAAGAAGTTTTGTCAGGATTATCATTATTAATTGATGTAAAGAAACGATTCCAAATAAATTTCTTAGGAGCAGCAGGCTCGAACATTCCGTTCATATTTGCCCAAATCATAATAGGACGACCAATAATATGATCTTCTCCAACATAACCAAAGAAACGTGCATCTAATGATTGATTTCTGTTATCACCAACCATAAAATAGTAATTTTGTTTGATTTCGTATTTATCTGTTTTTTGATCATTGATAAATACATCAAACTTACCGTTTGTAGAATCAACTCTTAATGTATTGTTTTCATAGCGACGAATAATGTTAATATATTGCGCTAAAGTCTCTTTGTTAACATCAACTACATCACCTTTTTTCGGAATGTATAAAGGTCCGTATTGATCAGGATTCCAGTTTTTGTTTACTGGAAAAATAGTGTTTGTACTATCAATTTTTCCATTTACAATATGTTCCGTTTTTTCACCTACAGGTTGTAAAATAGGTTCAACAGAAACTACATTTGCATTAGATTTCATTGCTGTAACATGAGCATCAGTCAAAGCTGCAAATTGATAAATAAATGTTCCGTCGCTTTGTTTTGCAGCATTATAATCTGTACTTATGATTCCAAAATTATCGTATAATAATTTATCACTGAAAGGAGTTTTTACAACAACTGTATAAGCATGCTGAACTTGTGCATCTTTTTTCGGAATGAATTTTTTATCGTTTACATATAAAACTCCATTACGAATCTGTACAGTTTCTCCTGGTAAACCAACTAAACGTTTTACATAAGCATCTTTACGATCAATCGCATTGTAAATAGAATCTGTAGGATAGTTGAAGACAACAATGTCGTTCGATTTTAAATCTCTCCAACCTGGAATACGCATATAAGGTAGGCGAGCTTTGTCGATAAAACCATCTCGGTAAATAAATTCTGAGAATGGAATTCCGATTGGTGTCATAGGAACACGCGCTCCGTGACTTACTTTTTCTACAAATAAAGCATCACCAATTTTGATTGTATTTTCCATTGATCCTGTTGGAACAATCATTGGTTGAATAAACCAGTTATGAACCAAAGTTGCTAAAACAAGGGCAAAAATTAAGGAAGAAACAAATGTTGGTTTGCGTTTTTCTGGACCTAAATATTTTGGATTATCAGAATAATTAACCGCAAAAATGTATAAACCTAAAGTCAAAACCATAATGACTTTGTCTTTTGTTTCAATTTTTCCGTAAGAATCTCCTAAATCAACAAAGAATACTAACCAAAAAATAGGACCAACAATTGGCAAATAAAATAGAATAATCCACCATTTTGGACGATGGATAATTTCTAAACCTTTCCAGATATTTAGAAAAGGAATATAAGCTTGAATTGCTTGCTTTCCAGCATTTTTATATAATTTCCAAGTTGCAGCTCCAAAGATTATATTGGCAATAATAAAACCAATTAACCAGTAAATTAGTACATGCATAAGTTTTTGATATTTAGTATTTTAATTTAGTTCAGTTCAAGTACATCTTTCATTGTGAAAACACCTTGTTTATTCCAAATCCATTCCGTAGCAATCACGGCACCTAAGGCAAAACCTTTGCGAGAATGCGCCGTATGAGAAATCTCAATAGTATCTACATCAGAGTTATATTGTACGATATGTGTTCCGGGAACATCCTCGATTCTTTTTGCTTCAACTGGAATAATGTCTTTTGCTTTTTCGTCCATCGACCAAGAATTATATGTTGAATTGTCAATAATTCCTTCTGCAATTGTAATCGCTGTTCCAGAAGGTGCATCAAGCTTTTGTGTATGATGAATTTCTTCTAGATTAATTTGGTATTCGTTACGATATTTATTCATCATTCGAGCTAAAATAGAATTTAATTCGAAGAATAAATTAACGCCCAAACTAAAGTTAGAAGCATATAAAAAAGCGGTGTTATTTGAAATTGCTAAATGATTAATTTCTTCTTGTTTATTTAACCATCCTGTTGTTCCACAAATTGTTGCGACTTTATTTTCAAGTAATACTTTAAGGTTGTCGTAAGCAAATTCTGGTCTAGAAAATTCTATTGCAACTTCAACATCATTTAATTCTTCCGCAAGTGGAGTACGAGATATTTTAAGTACAACTTCGTGTCCGCGTTGAATTAAAATTTCTTCAATGGCTTTTCCCATTTTTCCGTATCCTATTAATGCAATTTTCATCTGTAATTTCTAAAATTTTAAGTTAAATGCCAATCCTAAAACTGGCTCTAATGTCATTTCATCTTGAATGACTGTTGGTTTGAATGACATTTCTGTGTCATTACGAACTGTGAATAAATGCGCATCAACAGTAGCATCTACAATATTTAATAAATAAGCTAATGCAGTTAAAGCGACACTATAATCACGTTTTCGTTTGTAATCATCTTGAATAACTGCCAATTGTTCTGCAGATAAAATTCCTGTGAATTCGTTTGGTGTTCCTTCTCTTACCGCAATATAAGCTTTTCGGTATTTTTTGTACAAATTATTGTAATAAATCGTGAAACCTGTTCCTGTACCTACTAAACCAAGCGCAATAGGTGCTTTTAACCATTTTTTGTTGTACAATTGTCCAGCACCAGGTAAAATAGCCGAATACAAAGATGCTCTAATTGGACTTTTTTCCATCAAAACTTCTTTAGTTACGCTCATTGTATCGTTTACAATAATATTATTTTCGACAACGACTAAAGAATCCGTTTTAACCTGACCAAAAGCAAACGTCGAAGAGATCGTTAATCCAAGTAAGAATGATTTAATTTTCATTTAAAAATTTTCTTAATCGTTCAAACTCATCATCTGAAGTAAAATTCAGAATGATTTTACCTTTTCCATTATTTGCACGTTTTATTTCAACTTTCGTATTCAATAAATTTGAAATAGAACTTAATGCTTCTTTGTACTGATAAGGCAATTCATTTGTTGCTTTTTTTTCAGGTTTGCCTTCTTTTATCGATTTGATTAAACGTTCTGTATCACGTACAGATAAATTGTTTTTGACAATTTTTTCGTAAATATCAAATTGTAAATCAGTATCATCAATAGCCATCAAAGCGCGACCGTGTCCCATTGAAATCATTCCGTCACGAATTCCTGTTTGGATAATTGGGTCTAATTTTAATAAACGCAAATAATTGGTAATAGACGTTCTGTCTTTCCCAACACGTTTACTTAATTCTTCTTGTGTTAACTTGATTTCATCAATCAATTGTTGGTAAGAAAGCGCAATTTCGATCGCATCTAAATCTTGACGCTGAATATTTTCGACCAATGCCATTTCCAGCATTTCTTGGTCATTTGCTAAACGCACATAAGCCGGAATTGTTTTTTTACCAGCTAATTGTGAGGCGCGAAAACGTCTTTCACCAGAAATCAATTCATATTCACCAGTTGGTTTTTTACGAATCGTAATCGGTTGAATAACGCCTAATGTTTGAATAGACGAAACCAATTCCTCTAAAGCTTTTTTATCGAAATTAGTTCGTGGTTGCCAAGGATTCGCGGTGATTTTTTCTAAATCTATTTCCAAAATGTTTCCAACCAATTTTTTAGCACCTTCATCTTGTGCTGTTTTTACAGTTGGTTCATCCTTTAATAGAGCAGATAATCCACGTCCCAAGCGATTATTTTTGTTTGGCTTTGCCATTTTATTTAAACTGTATCGTTGTTGTTAATTAAAAATTCACGCGCTAAATTTAAGTAATTTTCTGCACCTTTACTTGCTGCGTCGTACTGAATAATTGTTTCGCCAAAGCTTGGTGCTTCTGACAAACGTACATTTCGAGTAATAATTGTTTTGAAAACCATTTGCGGAAAATGATTGTTCACTTCGTCTAATACCTGATTAGAAAGGCGTAAGCGAGAATCATACATCGTCAACAATAAACCTTCGATATCCAGTTCCTTGTTGTGATGTTGTTGAATTCCTTTTATCGTATTTAATAATTTTCCTAAACCTTCTAACGCAAAATATTCGCACTGAATAGGAATAATCACAGAATCTGCAGCTGTAAGCGCATTTAATGTAATCAAACCAAGTGAAGGCGCGCAATCTATAATAATATAATCATATTGATCTTTGATTTCTGATAGCGCGTTTTTTAACATGTATTCGCGGTTCTCGTAATCTACAATCTCAATCTCGGCAGCAACTAAATCTAAATGAGCAGGCATCAAGTCTAAGTTTGGCGATTCTGATTGTAAAATAGCTTTGCTCGCAAGCACTTCATTTTCCAATACTTCATAGGTTCCAGCTTCGATTTCATCCAAATCAAAACCCAAACCAGATGTTGCATTTGCTTGCGGATCTGCATCAATTAATAAAACTTTTTTCTCTAAAACACCTAATGAAGCAGCAAGGTTTAACGAAGTTGTCGTCTTACCAACACCACCTTTTTGGTTAGCAATAGCAATAATTTTACCCATAATTTACGTTCAAAACGATTTCAAAAATACAATATTTAACCTTGCTAAACCTTAAAGAAAAAATAAATTTTTGAATAATTGTTGAATATTTGTTTTACATCATAAAACATCAGTTCTGTAAAGCTAAATTTTAATATTATTTTATCTTTTTAACAGAATTAAAAAACTTATATTTGCGACAAGTATTTTTATAATTTTTTTAATAAAAAAAGTTGATGAATTTTAACCTTTTATTCGAAAGCGTTGAGAATAGAAAGAGCTTTAACGCAGTAGTTTTAATGAATAGAAACGAATTTAAGAATTATTCTTTCCCCTTATTGCTTCGCAATGTATATTATGCGATACGTCTGTAATACCCTAATTTTTTTGCAAAATTTTTAGAATTATTAAACACACGTAACATTTATAAAGCATAATGAAAACTAAATACATAGATTTAATCACGCAATCATTTGACTTTCCACAAGATGAATTTGAATTAGATGGAGAGTACTTAAAATTTAATGGAATTGACCTAAAAGCTTTGGTCGAAGAACATGGAACACCATTAAAATTTACATATTTGCCTAAAATTTCGCAAAACATTCAGAAAGCGAAAGGTTGGTTCGAAAAAGCGCGTGAAGAGTTAAACTATGAGGGAACTTACAATTATTGTTATTGTACAAAAAGTTCTCACTTTCGTCACATTTTAGGTGAAGCATTAAAAAACGATATTCACATTGAGACATCTTCTGCATTTGACATTAATATTGTCGAAAATTTGATTGGAGAAGGTTTGATTACAGACGATCAATATGTTGTTTGTAACGGTTTCAAGCGTGAGGAATATGTAGAAAATATTGCTCGTTTGGTAAATAGCGGACATCGTAAAACGATTACAGTAATTGACAATTACGAGGAAGTTGATTTGTTTTCTGAGGCAATTGAAGGTGATTTTGAAATCGGAATTCGTATTGCATCGGAAGAAGAACCAAAATTTGAATTTTATACTTCTCGTTTAGGAATTGGTTACAAGGATATTGTTCCTTTTTATCAGACAATGGTAAAACCTAATGAACGCATTAAATTGAAAATGCTTCATTTCTTTATTAATACAGGAATTAAAGACAATTCGTATTATTGGAATGAGTTGACAAAATGTTTGAGAGTTTATGTAAACCTTAAAAAAGTTTGTCCAGAATTAGATAGTTTGAATATTGGTGGTGGATTCCCAATCAAAAATTCGTTGAATTTCGAATATGATTACGAATACATGGCGAAAGAAATCTTGTTGCAAATTAAAATGATTTGTGATGAAGAAGGAATTCCTGTTCCAAATATTTTTACAGAATTTGGTTCGTTTACAGTAGGAGAAAGTGGAGGAGTAGTCTACAAAATTCTTTATCAAAAGAAACAAAATGATAAAGAGTATTGGGATATGATCGATTCTTCTTTTATGACAACTTTGCCAGATGCTTGGGCAATTTCGAAACGATTTGTAATGTTGCCAATTAACCGTTGGTACGATAAGTATGAACGTGTATTATTAGGAGGTTTAACATGTGATTCTGACGATTATTACAATTCAGAACAGCATGTAAATGCCATTTATCTTCCGAAATATGATCAAGCAAAACCATTGTATATCGGTTTCTTTAATACAGGAGCATATCAAGATAATATTAGTGGTTTTGGTGGAATTAATCACTGTTTAATTCCTCAGCCCAAATATATTTTGATTGATGAAAATTATGAGGCAAAAGTATATTCTGAAGAACAAACGCATCAAGATGTGTTGAATACTTTGGGATACAAATAATTGAATTTTAAATAAATAAAATACAAATAAAATGAGTAAAGGACCAATCAGTCAGTTTATAGAACATAACTATAGACACTTTAATGCAGCTGCTTTAGTTGACGCTGCAAAAGGATATGAGCAACACTTGTTAGAAGGTGGTAAAATGTTAATTTCTTTGGGTGGAGCAATGTCTACTGCTGAATTAGGAATTTCATTAGCTGAAATGATTCGCCAAGATAAAGTGCACATCATTTCTTGTACAGGAGCAAATTTAGAAGAAGACGTAATGAATTTAGTTGCGCATTCACACTATAAAAGAATTCCAAATTACCGTGATTTAACGCCAGAGGAAGAGCGCGAATTGTTAGATACGCACTTCAATCGTGTTACAGATACTTGTATTCCAGAAGAGGAGGCTTTTCGTCGTTTACAAGAGCATTTAGAGAATGTTTGGCATGCTGCTGAAGAAAAAGGTGAGCGTTATTTACCACACGAATTTTTATATCAAGTTGTAAATTCTGGAGTTTTAGAGCAATACTACGAAATTGATTCGAAAGATTCTTGGATTGTTGCTGCAGCTGAGAAAAATTTACCTATCGTTTGTCCAGGTTGGGAAGACTCTACAACAGGAAACATTTTTGCGTCTAACGTAATCAAAGGTAATTTAAAAGCGTCTACAGTAAAATCTGGAATTGAATACATGATTTACTTAACAGAGTGGTATCGTGCTAATTCTGATGGTAAAGGTGTAGGTTTCTTCCAAATTGCTGGTGGTATCTCTGGAGATTTCCCAATTTGTGTTGTTCCAATGATGTACCAAGATTTAGAGTGGACAGATGTTCCTTTCTGGGCATATTTCTGTCAAATTTCTGATTCTACGACATCTTACGGATCTTATTCTGGAGCAGTTCCAAATGAGAAAATTACATGGGGTAAATTAGATGTTGATACACCAAAATATATGATAGAATCTGATGCGACTATTGTTGCTCCATTGATTTTCAACTATATTTTAGGAAACTAATCAATAGAATATATTAAGCATAAAAAAACCACTTCGATTGAAGTGGTTTTTTTGTTATATATCGTTCCGATAATTAATCTTTCATTGCTTCACCAGCTTTTCTATGCGTAAATTTTCCATAGATATGTCTTCTTGCAAAACGGCTTGGAGAATCAGAATTTACCATTTTGATGTACGTATTTTTAGGAACGCCAAAATACTCGTAATGATTTCCATCTAAATGTTCTACTTTCAAAATTTGTTCATCCATATAAAAATCATGAATGTTAGATTTTGCAGTTGTAATCGTATATTCTTCTTTGTTTTTTTCGTGCGTTTCAGGATTAATACTTACTAAAAAGTGGTATGCTTCGATCACAACTTTACTTTTTTCTTCAGCTTCTATTTTGCCTGCTTCGTCGTTGATAAATTTATCAGGATGCGCATCTTTCATCGTGTTTCTGTAAATTGTTTTCAACTCTTTTAGAGTTACATTTTTATCAACTCCAAGTAATTTTCTGTGTTCTACAACGCTTTTCATAATTATAATCCTTTTTTCGGAGTGCAAAAGTACGGATTATAAATCACGAAATACGTTTAATATCCATAAGTTTCGTTAAGGTTATGATAAATAATTTTCTTTTTGTTGAGAATTTGATATTCAATTCCAATACTATCCTTGTTTATAGAAATCAGTTTAGCTTGCTGAATAGGTTCGTTTTCGTATTCATATAGCTTTGGATCATCAGAATTAATATTTAATGTTTCAGAAACAATATCACTATAATCTGGTCTCGCGATATTGTTTGATTTTTCTAAAATAGGAAATTTAGATTCAGAATTATAGATATAAGCACGTTTCATTGCCATAACTTTTTTCGTAACTACTATTTTATATTCATCATTTACTTTAATGGTTTGAATTGTATTCATATTGAATAAAAAACTAACGATAGATAGAAACGGAATTGCCATTGGTAAAATGCTCAATCCAACTAAAGCAAAAAGTAAAAAACCATAAATTTTGATATAGATAATTTTCCAAAATTTAATAACGATGTAAAAGGTGAAAATAATCCAAGTCCAAGCAAGAATTTGATAGGTATATTCTCCTTTTAAATTCAACCCCATAAGGTTTAAACTCAATAAAAATAAAATGAGGAGAACTGAAGAAATGATGTAGATTTTGAGTGATTTTGGCATTTAGGTTATGATTTATTTTTTCGAATATACATTATTTATATGATTTAATCGTTTTGTGTAAAATGAATTATCTCGAATATTTTTGTAATTTTAAACAAGCTAACAACAAACAAAATAAGTATGAAATTGAAAGACGTTCCTGAATTGAAAAACTCTATCTTAGATCTTCCTTCAAAGGAAAAAGATAAACTTCTTTTGCGTCTTATCAATAAAGATGAAACTTTAGTAGAACATTTGCATTTTCAATTATTAGAGGGTGAAAATGATTTGCAAGATCGTGTAAAAAATATTTATGAAAAGATTGATTTGCAGTTTAAAAAGTCTCATCACTTAATTAATCAGATTAATATAAATAGAAGTCATCGTCAATTGTTGTTGACGTTAAAAACATTGAGTGGAATTGTGAATTATCATGTTCAAATTACGAAAGATAAAGTGTCAGAATTTGAATTGAGAAAATATATCATTCAAGAATCTTTTAGTCGTTATCCTTATCTTTTTGAAACTTATACAACAGGAGATTATGCAGAAAAATTATACAATTATCAACACGGGAGATTGAAATTGATTTTTTCTATTTTTGAAAAATTTCATGAAGATTTAAAATTCGATTATTTAAACGATGTTGATGAAATTAATAATTTTTTAACAAAAACTCCTATAAATTTTAAGTCTCAATAGTTCTTTTAAACAAAAGGTTGCTTATGTAATATTGTGTAAAATAATAATTAATTATGCTATAATAGCTTTATTTTTAATTTGTTTGGTCTATTTTTTGTTTGGATTTAAGATGTGAATTAACAAATTATTAATTTAATTAATTGTTAAATATCGAAAAAAGTATAGTTAGTTCTGTGTAAACCGAACTAACTATTTTATATTTGCATGGTTTTGTAGATTATACAATTATGAATATAAAAAATCAAGCATGTAATTTGGATCTTTTTTGCAGCTTTAGTGCTTTTTTGGAGAGAACTTATGGTTTTCCTCCACTGACGGCTAAGTTGCAAGCATACATGATTTTAGAATCAGATGAGGAGGGATTTACTTTCGAAGAACTTCTTGAGATTTTTAATGTTAGTAAAAGTTCCTTATCAAACTCTATTAACTACTTACTATCGATGAAACACATCGAATACATAAATAAAATTAATTCTAGAAAAAGATATTTTAGATTAAATTTTAATTATTTGACAGAGAAATTAGATTTTTTATTTGAAATGATTTCTCAAGATATAGGTTATACAAATCGAATAAAAGAACATAAACTAGCGAATAATACGCTTTCTAAAAATGTTGAAAATAGAGTAGTTGATATCTATTTGGAACATCTTAATCAAACAAAAGTGATATTAGACGAAACAATACAAAAAATAAATAAAATTCAACTAGAAAATAAGTAAAAGTAATATGAAAAACGTTAACGTTATAATGGTTGGTGCTTTGGCAATAGCTTTGAGTTCTTGTGGAAAGAAAGACAATGCTGCTGCTCAACAAGCACAAGGTCCAACGCCTTATCCGGTAGTTGATGTGCCTACGAAAGTGGTAACGAGTTATGATGAATACCCTGCAAATATTCAAGGTATTGTAAATAATGATGTTCGTGCAAAAATCCAAGGATATATTACAGAAGTTTATGTTGATGAAGGTCAATATGTACAAGCTGGTCAACCTTTGTTCAAATTAGAGACAAATGTTTTAACTCAAAATGCGGATGCTTTAAAATCAGGTGTTGGTGCAGCGCAAGCTAATGTAAAAGCGGCTCAGGCTAATGTAAGTGCAGCACAAGCGGCAGTACAAGCAGCTCAAGTAGAGGTAAACAAATTGACTCCGTTGGTACAGAAAAATATTATTAGTAATGTACAATTAGAAACTGCAAAAGCTAATCTAGCAAAAGCACAAGCGAGTTATAATCAAGCTGTAGCTGCTAAGTCTCAAGCGCAGGCTGGTGTTACTGAAGCTCAATCAAATTACAAAGGAGCTCAAGCAAATGTAGATTATTCTGTTGTTAGAGCACCTATTAGTGGAGTGGTTGGTTCTATTAATTCTCGTCAAGGTACATTAGTTGGTCCTACAGATCAAACTCCAATTACTACAGTTTCAAATACAAGTAGAGTATATGCTTATTTCTCTATGAATGAGAAAGAGTATTTAAACTTTATTTCTAAATCTGAAGGATCAACTTTAAAAGATAAATTAAACAAAATTCCAGCAGTTGAATTAGTATTAGCTAATGGAGATGTTTATCCTGAGAAAGGTAAAATACAAACTGTAACTGGTCAAATTAATCCAACAACAGGGACAATTGATTTCCGTGTTACGTTCAATAATGAGGCTAAGCTTTTGGCAAATGGTAACTCAGGGCGTATTCGTGTTCCAAAAACTTATGTTGATGTATTGGTTGTGCCAGAGGCTGCAACGTTTGAACAACAAGGTATGACTTATGTTTACAAAGTAACAAAAGATACAGCTTACGCAACGCCAATTACTGTAGTAGAAAGAGCGAATAATATGGCAGTTGTAAAAGACGGAGTGAAAAAAGGTGATAAAGTTGTTGCACAAGGTGTAGGAAAACTACGTGATAAAACAGCTGTTAAACCAACTCCAGCAAACTTTGATCAAATCGTAGAATCTACAAAAACGGTATTCTAAATTGTAAATAGATATGTTAAAAAAGTTTATTGAAAGACCCGTATTATCTACGGTAATTTCTATCCTTATATTGATATTGGGTATACTGGGGCTTATATCGCTTCCGGTAACACAATATCCAGATATTGCACCCTCTACTGTAAAAATTTCTGCTTCATATCCCGGAGCGAATGCAAAGACAGTAATGGAGTCTGTAATTATCCCGATAGAGGAACAGGTGAATGGGGTTGAAGGAATGGATTATATTTCTTCTACTGCCTCTAATAACGGTTCTGCTTCTATTGATGTTGTATTTAAACCAGGTGTAGATGGAGATATCGCACAGGTAAACGTACAAAACCGTGTGGCACGTGCTACACCATTATTACCTTCGGAGGTAACTCGTTCAGGGGTTGTGACACAAAAACAACAGACATCAGCATTGATGTTTGCTTCGTTTAGTTCAACAAACCCCAAATACGATGAGATTTATCTTCAAAATTATTTGAACATCAATATTATTCCAGCCTTAAAACGTGTAAACGGTGTAGGGGATGCAACTGTGTTTGGTGCGATGACTTATTCTATGCGTATTTGGTTAGATCCTTCTCGTATGGCAAGTTATGGTTTAGTTCCTTCTGAAGTTTCTGCAGCTTTATCTCAAGAATCTCTTGAAGCTGCTGCTGGTTCGTTAGGAGAAAACTCTGGACAGTCATTCCAATATACAATTACATATTCTGGACGATACAAGACAGAAGATCAATATCGTAATATTGTTATTAAATCTTTACCAAACGGACAGGTTCTAAGATTAAAAGATGTAGCAAATGTAGAATTTGGTGCTCAATCTTATGCAGGACGTTCTGCAATGGATGGGGATCCTTCTGCTGTATTTGCTGTTTATCAAACACCAGGATCTAATGCACAAGAAATTATTGTAAACTTGAGAGCTGAGTTAGAAAAAGCTTCTAAATTATTACCAGAAGGAGTTTCTTACACTATCTTAATGGATACAAATACATTCTTAGATGCGTCTATTTCTAAAGTTGTTCACACAATGATAGAAGCGTTTATCTTAGTATTTATTGTTGTATATATTTTCTTACAAGATTTCCGTTCTACATTAGTACCATTGATTGCGGTACCAGTGTCTATTATTGGTACATTCTTTTTCCTTAATTTGGCAGGATTCTCGTTAAACTTATTAACGTTATTTGCCTTAGTACTCGCCATTGGTATTGTGGTAGATGATGCCATTGTTGTGGTGGAAGCCGTGCATGCTCGAATGGAGTCTCATCACGAAGCTCCTATGGATGCAACAAAAAATGCGATGGATGAAATTTCTGGAGCAATCGTTTCGATTACATTAGTAATGTGTGCGGTGTTCGTACCAGTAACATTTATCTCAGGACCAACCGGAGTATTCTACAAACAATTTGGTATTACTTTAATTGTTGCCATTTTAATTTCGGCATTAAATGCCTTGACATTATCTCCAGCATTGTGTGCTTTATTCTTAAAACCACATCAAGAAGGAGAGCAAAAACGTAACTTTATTCAGCGATTCTTTGATGCTTTCAATGCTTCATTTGATCGTATGACACATAAATATGGTAATTCATTCAAATTTTTAATTAAACACAAATGGATTTCATTCTTATTGATTATTGTAAGTGGTTTAGGAATTTGGGGTGTTGGAAAGATGATGCCAACAGGTTTCGTACCAACTGAAGATAATGGGTTTATTATTGGTAATATCGAGTTACCAGCGGGTGCTTCTATGGACCGTGTATATGAAGTTGAAAAAGAATTCCAGAAAAAAATTGAAAAAATTCCTGGATTAGATAAAGCAACAATTATCTCGGGTAACTCTATTATTTCTGGAGCTGGTTCTAACTATGGTATGATGTTCATTAAATTGAAGCCATTCGAAGAACGTACAACAGATGCTTTATCAGTACAATCAATCATTGGACAATTATTTGGTGCTGCAGCTCAAATTCCTGATGCTCAAATGATTTTCTTCCAACCACCATCAATTCCAGGTTTTGGTATGTCTTCTGGTTTCGAGTTGAAATTATTAGATAAAACAGGTGGAGATATTGCTGATTTTGATAAAGTTGCAAAGGAATATATTGGTGCTTTAATGCAACGTCCAGAAATTATGTATGCTCAAACATCTTTAAACACAGGTTTTCCTCAATACGAAATCGATGTTAATATTGAAAGAGCAAAACAATCTGGTGTTTCAGTAAGTTCTATTTTCTCAACTTTACAAGGATATATTGGAGGATTATATGCAGCTGACTTTACACGTTTTGGTAAACAATACCGTGTGTACATTCAAGCTTCACCAGATGATCGTATCAATGAAACAAGCTTAAATAAAATGTTCGTGAAAACGGATGCAGGTTCAATGACACCAGTTTCACAATTTGTGACTTTAAAACGTGTGTATGGTCCTAACTCTGTTAACCGTTTCAACTTATTTACATCAGCTAATATTACAGGAGCAGTAAAACCAGGATTCTCTACAGGTGATGCGATTACAGCAATTAATCAAGTTTCTGAACAAACATTATCTACTTCTTATAGTACTGACTTTACAGGTCTTACTCGTGAGGAGATTAATTCAGGTTCTCAAACAGCAATGATTTTTGCTTTATGTATCGTATTCGTGTACTTTATCTTATCTGCACAATATGAATCTTATGTTTTACCATTCGCAGTATTATTATCTGTTCCTTGTGGTATGATGGGGGCGTATTTATCTCAATGGTTAGCTGGATTAGAAAATAATATCTATTTCCAAATTGCCTTAATCATGTTGGTTGGGTTACTCGCTAAAAATGCCATTTTGATTGTAGAGTTCGCTTTACAAAGACGTGTACACGGAATGTCAATTGTTCAGGCAGCTATAGATGGAGCTAAAGCTCGTTTACGTCCAATTTTGATGACATCTTTTGCCTTTATTTTAGGATTAATGCCATTAGTATTTGCAACAGGTGTATCATCTGCTGGTAACCGTTCTGTAGCTACTGGAGCAGCATTTGGTTTATTGGTAGGTACAATTTTAGGTTTATTTGTTATTCCAGTATTGTTTGTTGTTTTCCAAACATTACAAGAAAAAGTTAAACCAGTTAAATTTGATCGTCCACAAGAAGAAATTGAACATAATAATTCAATCTAAAAATGAAAAAGTACAGAATATTTAATATTACTTTAATCGCAGCTGGATTGTTTGCTGTTCAGTCTTGTTTCGTAGCAAAAGATTATCATCGTCCTGAAGCTGTTGTAAATGAAGCAAATTTCAGAACAGATGTTATTGCAAAAGACAGTGCAAGTGTTGCAACTGTTTCTTGGAAACAAATTTTTACAGACACTCAATTACAAGCTTTGATTAATCAAGGTTTACAAAATAATTTAGATATACGTTCAGCACTGCAAAATATTGCAGTTGCTGAGGCGTATGCTAAACAAGGTAAAGCAGGTTATTTACCAACTTTATCTGTAGGTCCGAAATATACGTTTACAGAAAACTCTCGTAATACTCAATTTGGTGCATTGATGTCAAAACGTGCACAAAGTCAATACGAAGTTTCAGGGAACTTAAGTTGGGAAGCAGATATTTGGGGTAAAATTAGAAGTAATCAACGTGCATCTGCAGCAACTTATTTGCAAACTGTAGAAGCACACAAAGCGGTAAAAACGCAAATTGTTGCATCTATTGCAAATGCATATTACAACTTATTGGCTTTAGATGAGCAAAAAAGAATTTTAGATAAAACTTTAATCAACCGCGAGCAAAGTTTAGAAACAACGAAAGCTTTGAAAGAAGCTGGGAATGTAACAGAAGTTGCAGTTAACCAAACAGAAGCGCAATTGTTCAATGTGAAATCATTATTGGTTGACGTTGAAAATGGAATTAAGATGAATGAAAATGTGATGAGTATTTTGTTAGGAACAAATCCTCAATCTATTAATCGTACAAACTTAGCTTCTCAAAAAATTGACGAAAAATTATCTGTTGGTGTTCCAGCTCAATTATTAGAAAATCGTCCTGATATCAAAGCTGCAGAGTTTGGATTGATGAACGCTTTTGAGAATGTTAACGTTGCGAATGCAAGTTTTTATCCTTCTCTTTCTATTACTGCAACAGGTGGTGTACAAGGAATTGATATTGATAAATTATTTAGTGCGCAATCTTTATTTGCAACGGTGATCGGTAGCTTAACTCAACCTTTGTTACAACAACGTAAATTGCGTACGCAAAAAGAAGTTGCTTTAGCAAATCAAGAAAATGCTTTGATTAATTATAAAAGCAAAATCTTAAATGCAAGTAAAGAGGTTTCTGATGCGTTATACACATACGATGCAGCAACGAAGAAAGCTGAATATAAACAAAAAGAATATCAATTATACAATCAAGCAATTACCTATTCTGAAGAATTGTTAAACTACGGTATGGCAAACTATTTAGAAGTAATTACAGCAAGAGACAATGGGTTGAATGCTGAATTGAATGTTGTTGATGCGAAATTATCATCTTTATCATCAATGGTCGAATTATATCGCGCTGTTGGAGGTGGATGGCAATAAGCAATTCTAATCTTAAGAAAAAAACCTCTCAAATATTTGAGAGGTTTTTTTATACTTCTATTTCTCTAAAACTTCGCAATGAATAATATTGTGAGAAGTTCCTACAAATTCTATTAACCAATTTTCAGTAGTTTCTTCAATTCGATTTTCATCTTTCCAAATTAGATAATCAAATGAAATTGGAATCGAAACAAATTTACTTTTTGGATGAGAAGCAAGTTCACTCAAATCTTCTTCAATTTTTTGTTCCATTTCAAATAAATCTTTTGGTTTTGATTTATGAAAACTATAATAATCAATCGCGATTAATTCTAATATAATTTTGTCGTTTGTAAATGTTTGCGTAAAATCGTAAATCGTTTGAAAAACATCGTTCAAGGTATGTTTGTGAAACAAATGATGCTGCTCAAAATATTGTCCTAATCCCATCAAATAATCGAAAATAGAATACTTTTGACTAATATATTTCAGCGTTTCTGGCGTTCTTGGTTTGTTCCAATAAATCTCCAGAGCATTTTCTAAAGCAGTAATATTTTCTAAATCATTTTCACTTAAAAAATCACTTTTTATAATTTGATAAGGCGGCATTGGATCAAAATGGTAACCATAGTTTTCATATTTTTGACGAACTGGAGTCCCTTTCAGAAATTTCAGAAAACCTAATTGCAATTCTGGTGGATATAGTTTAAAGGTTTCTTCGAAACTAAATTTCAAATCATCAATATATTCCAAAGGTAAACCAACAATTAAATCTAAATGCATCTCAATACGATCTTTCAATTGATTGATAACATTTGACGTTTTTTCAAAATTTTGCTTGCGCGAAACTTCTCGATTACTTTGTTGATTAACGGTTTGAATTCCGATTTCGAAACGGAAAAGATTTTTTGGAACATTTTCGTTGATGAATTTTATAATATCAGGATGAACAATATCTGCTGTAATCTCGAACTGAAAAACATTTCCTTCACGATAATGATCCAAAATAAATTGAAACAATTCGATCGTAAAATCACGTTTTATATTAAATGTTCGATCCAAAAACTTAATTGTTTTTCCATGCTTCATCAAATACAACAAATTTTCTTTAATGGTTTCCATCGGCAAATAGCGCATTTTATTGTCTAAACTTGCTAAACAAAACTCACATTTATAAGGACATCCACGAGAAGTTTCGATGTAACAAACCTTCTTTTCCAAATCCGCTGGATTATCGTATTGATAAGGATTTCGACCTTTTAATCGATTAATATCAAATTGAATATTTTGTGCATTGAAAACAACTTTGTTCTCTTTTTTGTAAACTAAATTCGGTACATTTTCTATTGCGGGATAATTTGCTGCAAATTCCTCGAACGGAATTTCTCCTTCACCTACAATGATATAGTCGATATAATCATTTGCAATCACATCATCATATTCGTAACTAACTTCTGGTCCACCCAACAAAATTTTAGTTTCAGGAGAAATTTGTTTGATTCGTTTACAAACTTCTAACGTCTGCGTAATATTCCAAATGTAGCAACTAAAACAGATAATATTGTATTTAACGCATTTTTCTGCAACTTCATCAAAGTCAGATTTAATCGTAAATTCTTTCCAAAAAATATTTCCATGATGATGATTTAAATCGTACAAAATACGAATTGCCAAATTGAGGTGAATATATTTTGCGTTTAAAGTCGTTAATAAAATTGATGATTGCATAATTTGTAATTGATTTGCAAAAATAATAATTAAAAACCTATCGCTGTACCGCCCAAAGAAACACTTGTTTTGTTATATTTTGTAGGCGTTTTTTTCTTTTTCACTTTGATTGAAAAAATAACAGGTTCTAATGGTAATTCGTTCTTTGTTTCAAATTCACTAATTTTCATGACTTTGTCTAAACCTTTTGTAATTTCTCCAAAAACTGTAAAATCATGATCTAAACGAGGCTGTCCGCCATTTTTTAAATATTCAGCGCGTTGTTCTGCTGTAAATTTGATTCCTTTTTTAGTTTCCAAATCATCTAATTCTTTCGCTGTAATTTTTTTTCCTACAACAAAATAAATTTGATTGTAATAAGAAGCTTTTTCTTTATTTCCATCTCGACCAGCACCTAAAGCTCCCATTTTATGAAAAGCTTTCGGATTAAATTCTGGCGCTAAACGAATCGGTTTTTGCTCTGGATGTTCGGCTTCTCGCGCCAAAATAGGATCATCTAATTCGCCTCCTTGAATGACGAAATCTTTCACAACTCTGTTAAATTGTGCATTTGTATAAGTTCCTTTATTAATCTCACTCAAAATCAAATCGCGATGTTTGGGAGTGAAATCATATAACATTACATCAAATTTTCCGTAATTAGTTTTGAATTTTAAAGTATAGGTTTGCGCAGAAACAAAACTCGAAATTGAAAATCCAATTCCGAGAGCAATATTTTTTAATAATCGATGATTCATTGTAAATTTTCTTGTTCTAAAGATAACAACAAATATAGAAATCTGAATGATTTTAAGCTAAATTCATAATCATAATTAAACTTCCAACACCAATAATTACCCATAAAATAATCGCCATTAATAACGGTTTGTAGCCGATATTTTTCATCATTTTGAATGATAAACTTGTGCCGATTAAGAATAATGTAAGCGTAAGAGCAGCTTTAGATAGATCGATAATAATTGGACTAAATTGATGGACAAAAGGTACATAGGTATTCACACAAATAGCGATTAAAAATAGACCAATAAACCACGGAATATTAATTTTTGATGTGTTGTTTTTGAAAAACAATAAGGTTAAAAACGATAATGGAATAATCCAAAGTGCGCGAGCTAATTTCACTGTTGTAGCGATTTGTAAAGCTTCTTCTCCGTATTTACTTGCTGCTCCAACGACAGAACTTGTGTCGTGAATTGCGATAGCGCACCATAAACCAAATTCGTGTTGAGATAAGTTGAATAAATGTCCAAGCGGTGGGAAAATCAATAATGCAATTGAGTTTAATGTGAAAACTACTGCTAAAGCAACCGAAATTTGATTGGGTTTTGCTTTTGTAATTGGCGCGATTGCAGCGATTGCACTTCCTCCGCAAATTGCTGTTCCAGCGGAAATTAGGTAGCCTGTAGCTTTTTCAATTTTGAAGAGTTTGGTAAATAAAAATCCTAAAATCATCAACGTAGAAATACTTACAACGGTGAATACAATTCCTTCTTTTCCTGCTTGTATAGCCGAAAAAATATTCATTCCGAATCCTAAACCTACCACAGCAACTTTCAGTAAAGTGTTTGATACTTTTCGTGATTGTACTTCGTATGGATTTCCAAATATTTGCGCAACAACAAATCCTAAAACTAATGCGATAGGAGAGCTTATAAAAGGCATTAAACATAGAAATGCACAAATTAAAAAGATAACTTTTTGTGTAGTGAATTGTTGAAATAAGCCTTTTTCTGAATGTATAATTTTCATGATTTGAATAATTTTATGGTACAAATTTCTTGTACTTATTATTCAAAAAGAAATGATAAAAAGTAATCTATTATTACTTTAAGTTATAACTATTGCAAAAATTAATAAACAAATTCACCAATTTAGATTGATCACCTTCTGGAATGATAAAATTGAAATTACGTTCTATCACAAGGTTTTTAATGTCAATAATAGTTAAAGTTTGATTTTTAAGTTCTTGTAAAATAGATTGAATTGATAAAAACGCTAAAGCATCAGAATGTAACACATACGATTTTATACTTTCTGTACTTCCCAATTGAATTTCGATATTGAGTTCATTTAGCTTTATATTTTTCGATTTTAAAGCTAAATCAATGGTTTCTAAAGTTCCAGAACCAGGTTCCCGAAAAACCAACGGAATGTTCTTTAAATCATCTAATTTGATATTATTTTTGGTAAAAATAGAATGATTTTGACGAGAAACTAACACAATTTCATCTTTCATAAACGGAAAATAATGAAACGTTCTATTTTTGATTTGAGCTTCAATTAAACCGACATCGATTTTATGATTTCCTAATAATTCTTCAATTCTTTCCGAATTTTGAATCACCAAACTCAATTGAATTTCAGGAAATCTTTTTCGAAATTCTGCCAAAATAGGAGGTAATACATATTGCGCAATTGTCGTACTTGCACCCAAACGTAAAATTCCTTTTTGTTTTTCTTGTAATTGCCCAATTTCAAATTCCATTTTTTGATAAACAGAAAAAATTTCTTCTGTATATTTTAATAGAATTTCACCAGCTTTGGTCAATTTTATTTTCGTCCCATTTCGTTCAAATAACTTAATGTTAAGATTTAATTCAATTTCTTTAATGTGTTTTGTAACAGCTGGTTGTGTTATGTTTAATTCGTTTGCTGCTTTCGTGAAATTCAATCGTTTAGCAACCGTATCAAAAACTTTTAATCTAAAATCGAACATAAGAAATTATTGAAATAAGCTTAAATTGTATTGCTTTACCAAATCCAAAATCATATGATATCCAGCTGCGGAATTCCCATGTTCGTCAAGTGCAGGACTGAAAACGCCGATACCAATTTTGTTTGGAACGGAAACGGTAATTCCGCCACCAACGCCAGATTTACTTGGTAAACCAACGGTGCGTGAATATTTGCCACTAAATTCATACATTCCAGCAGTCAACATTTGAGATTGAATTAACTGTGAGATTTCTGGATTTTTATACGTTGCATCACCATCAAAACGTGTGCATTGATGCGCAAAGAAATAACCAATTTTAGCTAAATCTTCGGCAGTTACTTCGATAGAACATTGTTTGAAATAGTTGTTCAACTTTTCTTCATCACCTTCAATCAAGCCATTATTTTTCATCAAATAAAACATTCCACGATTTTTGTGTCCCGTTTCTTTTTCAGAATTATAAACGGATTTGCTATAATCTATCGAATTATTTTTGGTGATGTAGCGAACCATTTCAAGGATTTTTTTGAAAGGAATTTCACCTTCACCATCAATCATAGAAGTTGTTAAAATCGCACCAGCATTCATCATTGGATTCAGAGGTTTTCCTGTCGTTTCAAGGTTTGCGTAATGATTAAATGGTTTATCTGTTCCGAAATAACCCATTTTAGAAAATACATTTTTCTCCCCTTTTTCTGTAACAGCAATCATCAACGCAATGATTTTAGAAATACTTTGAATTGTAAATTTTTGATTGATATCGCCAACATTTATCACTTTACCATTTTCATTAACTACAGAAAAAGCAATTTTATCCGCTTGCATTTTTCCTAATTCTGGAATATAATCGGCAACTTTTCCTTCTTTGTAAAAAGCTTTATTTCTCTCAAGAATATCGTTTAATGTTTTTTCATTAATCTGTAAACTTCTCGAACTATTTTTTGACATATTTTGTCCATAAACAGTTTGATTAATTGGATTAAAACATGTTAAAGTAAGACTTAGAAGTAATGTTGAGAATGTATATCGTTTCATTTTATTTGATGTAAAACACAAACTTAAAAAATATTTGGTTGATTCGCCGAGATAAAATAGTTTTATATAAAATGTAGAATCTAAAATTTATAAAAAAATGAAATATTTCGTCCTATTGTTATCGAGTTTGTCTTTTGCGCAAACCTATCAAGTGATTAATGAGGAAAATTCGTCTGTTAGTTACCGAGGTTTGGCTTTTCAGGATGCAAAAACGTTTATTGTTTCTGGCTCAAAAAATACAATTGGTAAAACGATAGATGGTGGTAAAACATTTAGTTGGATTAACCCGAAAGTTGTTGAAAATAGAGATTTTAGAGATGTAGAAGTTTTAGGAAAAGATAACTATTTAGCTTTAGGAATTGATTCTCCTGCTTATGTTTTGCAAACGAAAGATGGCGGAAAATCATGGAATAAAGTGTATGAAAATAATGAAAAAGGTATTTTTTTAGATGCAATTTATGTGGATAAAACTTCGAAAAAGATTATTGTCTTGGGCGATCCAATGTCGCCAGATAAACCATTTGTATTAACGTCTTCGATTACTGATCCGACAAAATGGGAAGTTGCAAAATCGCTTCATGGTCAACCTTTGCGTTTAAAAAATCCGAAAGAAGCTTTTTTTGCTTCAAGTGGAAGTAATTTGTATGTAGATGCAAAGCAAACCTTGATTGTGACAGGAGGAGAGCTATCGAATTTATACTATTATACGCCAAAAGGTGGTCAAATGTATGCGTTAGAGAAAACAAAAAGTTCTACTTCTGGAATTAATGGAATGGCTTATGACGCAACAAATAATGTAGGATATTTGGTTGGTGGAGATTTTACAAAACCAGAAGATTCGAGCTATAATTTCTATAAATTTAAGTTGACAAATGGTAAAATTGCTTTTCAAGATTCATGGAAATATCCAACAGGATATAAATCTGGCGTAACAATTATTTCAAAAGATAAAGTCTTGGTTTGTGGATATTCTGGAGTGGATTATTCAGCAGATGGAGGACATAATTGGACAACTATTACACAAGATAGTTACAATACGTGTACAGTTTCGCCAGATAAGAAATATGTGATTTTGGTTGGGAATAAAGGAAAGATAGGAAAAGTTACGTTATAAAGATTTTCTAAAATTAAAATTAGATTAGAAATTGATTTTCAATTTTATAAATATTAGTTTCTTAGTAAATTTGAATAACCTAATACAATTCATAGTAAAGGGTGGTTAGTAGTTTTTTTAGTAAAAGTTCAGATATTTTTTATCTGAACTTTTTTCGTTAAAATTATTCTTAAAGTTGAGAATTAATTCTTCTTATGATTTCATAATCTTTAACTTTAATAAAATTCAATCTAAAAAATATTCAAAATGAAAAGAAGTGCAAAAGCAGTTTGGAATGGTTCGGTTACAGAAGGATCAGGAACATTAACCACACAAAGTACAGTATTAGATAATACGCAATATTCGTTCAAAAGTCGATTTGAAGAAGGAGTAGGAACAAACCCAGAAGAACTTCTGGCAGCGGCTCATGCAGGTTGTTTTACAATGAAAACTTCTGCATTACTTGGAGACGCAGGTTATACAGCAGAAAAATTAGAAACCGATTGTAAAATTGTTTTTGAAGGAGGAAAAGTTGTTCGATCAGAATTAAGTTTAACAGCAAGTATTCCTTCGATTACAGATGAAGAATTTCAGAAAATAGCAAAAGAGGCAGAAGAAACCTGTCCGATTAGTGTTTCATTTAGTTTCGAAAAAGTGTTGATTTCTGCAGTTTTAGTTGAATAAATTGATAGAATCAAAATAGAAAATCCAACAAATTACTTGTTGGATTTTTTGTTATTTCAAAACTGGAATTTCGATGTAAGAATCGTGATAAATTCGTTGTGTTTGTTTCAAGAAATCTTTCGCGGTTGCTTCATAAACATTCATAAATTGTTGCGGATTGCGGTCTGCTAAAGGAAACCATGTATTTTGAACTTGAATCATAATACGATGTCCTTTCTTGAAAGTATGTCCAACATCTGGCATAGAATACGTTACATTTGTTTTCAGATTAGGAACCATTGCTTCGGGTTTTTCAAAACTATTGCGGTATTTTCCTCGCATAATTTCGGCACGAATCAAATTTTGATATCCAGCCATCAATTTCCCATTATATTTTGGTGTATCTTCAGGAAAAACATCAATCAATTTTACTACATAATCAGCATCTGTTCCTGTTGATGAAACAAATAAATGATTTATAATTGGACCTGTGATTGTCATATCTTCCGTTAAAATATCGGTTTGATAAACCATAACATCAGGACGAGTTGACGCAAATCGTTGATCATCGACCATATATTCTCGTGGACGACTTTCTAAAACACCACCTTGATATGGAACAGGATTATTTGGATCTGCTACATATTCATCAAAACTTGTATTATTAGTCTGTTGAAAAGATATTTTTCCGTTGGCTTGCAAATACATTTTCTGAGTTGTCACATTCTTTGGTGGCCAAGTATCAAACTGTTTCCATTCGTTAGAACCTGTGATAAAGATTTGCGCTTCTGTCGGTTTGAAATTTCCTTTATCTTTTAAATAATAATTGAAAAAAGGTAATTCAATTTGTTGCTGATAATATTCACCTGTTGGCGTTCCAAACTGCATATCGCCAAACGTATCGGCTTTAGAGCGAACCCAACCACCATGAAACCATGGTCCAGCGACCAAAATATTTGTCGCATTCGGATTTTGCTTTTCAATTGCTTTATAAGTTTCAAAAGCACCATAAACATCCTCTGCGTCAAAGAAACCACCAACCGTCATCACAGCAGGTTTCACATTGGTAAGATGTGGCAAAGGATTTCTATCTTGCCAAAATTGATCATAATCAGGATGTGCAAACAAATCATTGTAGAATTTGATATTATCTTGAAAATATTTATCCTTCAATTCCTTTACAGATCCACCTTCTAAATAAAAACGGTAATTATCTTTGATTGGATATTCTAATGATTTTGGACCTTTATCTGGCGTAATTGGTTGCGGACGTTTTACACCAAATGACGACATAAATTTGAAAGAATCATTCAGAAATAATACACCATTGTGATGAAAATCGTCGCCTAAAAACCAATTCGTAACTGGTGCTTGTGGCGAAACAGCTTTCAAGGTTGGATGCGAATTAACTAAACTCATTGTTGAATAAAAACCAGGATAAGAAATTCCATAGATTCCAGCTTTTTGGTTGTAATTTTTCATGTTTTTTGCCAACCATTCCAATGTGTCGTACGTATCTGTACTTTCGTCAATCGCTTTTTTATTTTTCGTTTTATTAACAGGTCGTACATCTTCAAATTCACCCTCGCTCATCCATTTTCCTCTCACATCTTGGTACACGAAAATAAAACCTTCGCGCATTTCTGCAGGGAAATTTCCAAGCGATTTTTTATACTCATTTGCTCCATAAGGCGCTACGGTATAAGGTGTTCGATTAAGTAAAACAGGATATTTTTTGGTTTGATCTTTTGGCGTATAAATAGCCGTGAACAATTTCGTTCCATCTCGCATCGGAATCAATTGTTCGGTCTTTTCATAATGCTCTCTAACATAGGCAGAATCTGCTTTTGCAACTTGCGCATAGCTAATTCCACTCATCAAAATAAGACTAAGTAGAGTTGCTTTTTGAGTAAATTTTTTCACGTGTTTATCAATTTTACAATACTATAAATGTAAAAAACTTTTAAATTTTACACTTATAAATCGAATTATTTTCTACAAATGATTTCAATATCGATAAAGTTTTAATTATTTTTTATGAATTTGAAAATTCGAACACTTTTTTTGACTAAATTAGTTAGCCAAAATCAATTGAAATGAAGTTAACTGCAAAAGCAACAATTCAAATTCAGAAACCTAAAAATGAAGTTTTTGATGCGATTGTTAATCCAAATAAGATGAATCAATATTTTATCGCTTCTTCTACGGGTGCTATCGAAACTGGAAAAATTGTTGAATGGAAATTCCCTGAGTTTGATGATATTTTTCCTGTAATGGGAGGCGATTTAAAACAAGATGAATACATTTCGTTTGATTGGAGTGGCGGTGTTGATGATATGTTGGTGGAAATTTTTCTTGAAAAAGGAGAAAATGATTCGACAATTGTCAAAGTCATTGAACATGAAATGAATGATGATGAAGCTGGAATTAAGCAATTGATGGGACAAACAGAAGGTTGGGCTAATTTCTTGGCTTGTTTGAAAGCTTATCTCGAATATGGAATTAATTTGCGCAAAGGTGCTTTTGATTTTATGAAACCTTAAAAATGAACAAAAGACATACGTATGATCACAATCGAAACAATAATAAATGCTCCAATAGATCAAGTTTGGAAAGCTTTTAATTCTCCTGAAGATATTGTAAAATGGAATCAAGCTTCTGATGATTGGCATTGTCCGAAAGCAGAAAATGATTTGCAAGTTGGTGGAAAATTAAAGAGTACGATGGCTGCGAAAGATGGCAGTTTTCAATTCGAATTTGAAGCTAAATATGATGAAATCATTCCAAATAAATTTATTCGTTATTACATCGCAGATGGTCGTAAGGTTGAAATTAATTTTCATGAAGAAAATAATTTAACCAAAATCACAGAAAAATTTGAACCAGAAAGTCAAAATCCTACTGAAATGCAACAACAAGGTTGGCAAGCTATTTTGAATAGTTTCAAAAATTATGTTGAATCAAATCGATAAAAATAGTAGAAGATGGAAGAAAATAAATCGAAAATTGGTCAAATGGTTTGGGCTGATTTAACTGTTGAAAATTCGACTGAATTAAAAGATTTTTACAAAGAAGTGATTGGTTGGGAAGTCAAAAATGTTGCGATGAAAGATGGCGAAGAAGAATACAATGATTATGCAATGATGTCTTCTCCAGAAAATGCGGCTGGTGGAGTTTGTACGAAACGTGGTATGAATAAAGGAATTCCTTCTCAATGGATTATGTACATTAGTGTAGAAAATGTTGCGGAAAGTTTACAAAAAGCGTTGGAAATGGGAGGGAAATCTATTCATGAGATTAAAAATAAAGAAGGAAATCTTCAATTTGCAATTGTAGAAGATCCTGCTGGAGCTGTTTTTGGATTAGCAAATGCTTAAAATATGAAAAAAGTATCGTTTACAGAAGTAATTTATGCGCAGCCTAAACATGTGCATAAAGTAATGATTGCGCCAGATTCGTATAAAATTTGGACGAAATCGTTTAGTGAAACTTCAGATTTTAAAGGAGATTGGTCCGAAGGTTCTCATGTTTATTTCACTTATGATACCGAGAAAGGTTCGGCAGCGATGATTGCTACAATAGATGAAAATATTATTGGAAAATCAATCAAAATGCGTCATATAGGAAAGCTGAATGAAGAAGGTCAAGAAATTTTTGATGGACCAGAAATTGATGCGTGGAAAAATACAGAAGAAACCTATAAAATGGAAGATGTAGAAGGTCACACACGATTAACCTGTTCGGTGGAGATAGATGATCAGGTTTTTCCAGAAACTCAAGTCAGAGAAATGTGGATAAATGCACTGCGCAAACTGAAAGAGATTTGCGAAGATTAATTATGATGACAGATAATTTCACAACTATTGATGAATATATTCTTGGGTTTGATCAAGCTAAACAGGAGATTTTAGAAAACGTAAGAAAAATTATTCATGAAGCTGTACCAAGAGCAATGGAAACGATTAATTATAAAATGCCAACATTTCGTTTGAATGGAAATGTGATTCATTTTGCGATGTTCAAAAATCATGTAGGGATTTATCCTGGAGCAGAAACAATCGAACATTTTAAAAATGATTTAACCGATTATAAAACATCAAAAGGTACAATACAACTTCCTTTGGATAAAGTTTTACCGAAGAAATTATTGAGAGAAATTGTGTTGTATAAAGTTAGTTTGATGAAAGATCAGAAAGCTGAAGAATGGACGAAATACAATGGTAATTGGGCAGAAGCGAATGAGAAAATTCAACAAGTTGTAAATGAAACGGAACTTGTAAAAGAGTTTAAATGGGGTGGAGATATTTATACGTTTAACAAGAAAAATGTGTTGGCATTTAGTGGTTTCAAAAATCATTTTGCGTTGTGGTTTCACAATGGCGTTTTCTTGAAAGATCAATATAAAGTTTTGGTGAATGCGAATGAAGAAAAAACGAAAGCTTTGCGTCAATGGAGATTTAATTCTGCCGATGAAATTGATGTCGAAAAAGTAAGAGAATATGTCTTAGAAGCGATTCAATTGGTGAAAGACGGAAAGGAAATAAAACCTCAAAAATCTGTACCAAAAGAAGTTGATGGGATTTTGAAAGAAACTCTAAATCAAAACAATAAATTATTTACTTCATTTAAAGCTTTAACTTCAGGAAGACAAAAAGAATACATCGAATATATTGATGAAGCAAAACAAGAGAAAACGAAAATTTCTCGCATCGAAAAAATAAAACCTATGATTTTAGAAGGAAAAGGTTTGAATGATAAATATCGAAAATAATGCAATATGAAGTCGCAAATTTAGAAGAATATTTAACGTCAATTCCAGTAGAAAGAAAAGAAGCTGTTGAGAAATTAATTAAAATTTTGGCAGATAAATTACCCACTGGTTTCGAGTTGCAGTTGAGCTATGGTCATCTTGGGTTTGTTGTACCGTTTTCACTTTATCCGAATGGTTATCATTGCGATCCGAAATCACCGTTGCCGTTTATCAATATTGCTTCTCAAAAGAATTTCATTGCGTTATATCACATGGGAATTTATATGGACAATAAATTGCTGAATTGGTTTGTTGATGAATATCCAAAATACTCAAAACGTAAATTAGATATGGGAAAAAGTTGTATTCGTTTCAAAAAAGTGGAGGATATTCCGTTCGAATTAATCGGAAAATTAGCGCAAAAAATTACGCCACAAGAATGGATAGAAAATTATGAAAAAGTTCTACTTAATCGAAAAAAATAAATCATGTCACAAATCGATAAATTTTTAAATAAATTACAAAAAAATAATAACCGCGAATGGTTTACAGAACATAAAGTTGAATTTGATACAGCGAAAGCTGAAGCAGATTCAATTTTCAATGTGATTTACCAAGAATTAAGTAAAAAGGAAGAATTAGAACCGCTTAAAATTTATAGAATTTACAGAGATGTTCGTTTTTCTCATGATAAAACTCCTTATAAAACTCATTTTTCTGCGCAAACAGGTCGCAAAAAACCGCTTAATAGAGGTGGGTATTATTTCCATATTCAACCGAATCATAATTTTATAGGTGTTGGTTTTTGGGGACCAGAGCGCGATGATTTGCTTCGTATCAGAAAAGATATTGAAGTTTCGGATGAATTAGCAAAGATTTTGCAATCAAAAACGATTCAGAAAGAATTTGGAGAAATGCAAGGAGATGAAGTGAAATCTGCGCCAAAAGGTTTCTCTAAAGATCATGAACGAATTGAATTATTACGTAAAAAGCAATATTTGTTTATTAAGAATTTTACAGATGAAGAAGTTTTAGCAAAAGATTTTCCGCAGAAAGTGGCGAAATCAATTCAAGTTCTTCAACCATTTTTAGATTATATGACCGAGGTTTTAACAACCGATGAAAATGGTCAACCATTATATTAAAAAAATAATCACAAAAAAACACTATATTATGGCTAAAGTACACGCTTACTTAAATTTTAACGGAGATTGCGAAAAGGCATTTCAGTTTTATGAAACTGTTTTTGAAACGCAAAATATTGGGATGTATAAAATGGTAGATATGCCGCCAAATCCAGAATTTCAGATTCCAGAAAGTGCAAAGGATAAAGTTTCGCATGTGGCATTGTTTATTAATGAAACAACAATGTTAATGGGTTCTGATATTATTGAAGAATTTGGACATCAATACAAAGCTGGAAATAATAATTACATTATGCTTGATGTTGATAATCCCGCAGAAGCGCATCAATTATATGATCGTCTTTCGGTAAATGCAAAATCGTTAGAAATGCCTTTGGCTGAGCAGTTTTTTGCTGAGCTTTATGCGTCTTTTATTGATCAATTTGGAACACCTTGGATGATTCATTTCGAAGGAAATAAAGCGCATTCGATGTAAAATATAGTTTAAGAATAAAACATAAAACCTCTCAACTTGAGAGGTTTTTGTTTACTATACATTTACGTTCGTTGCTTGTAACATAAGTTGATGAAGATCTGTATTTTTTACAAATGGCTTCAACAAATCACTTCCTGGTCCATACATAGCTAATTCTACATAATCGCCCGAGTGATCCATACTTATCCAACCTACATTGTTGTGTTTTTTCTGAATTTCAGAGAAAAATTTGAACGGAAGCTTTTTGAAATTATATAATCCTTCTTCTTTATCCAAACCTTTGTAAAAATCTAACATATGTTTTGCTTCATCATCAGTTAAACTAAAACCATTTGTTTCGACAATCCAATCTTTGATTTCTTGTATATTAAAATCTTCGTGAATTTCATTCAAAATATGTTCGTTGGTATATTTATAATTAACAATACTTTCAAATTTTTTGTTTACATCAGCTCCATAAATAGTTCCTGGATTTGCATTTCCGTGATCAGTTGTGATGATAACTAACGTATTTCCATCCTTTTCAGCAAAATCCATTACAGTTTTGATTGTTTCATCAAATGCAATTTGATCATTTATTAATCCTGCAACATCATTTGCATGTGCCGCCCAATCCACTTTTCCAGCTTCTACTTGCAATACAAAACCATTTTGATGATCTTTCAAATTATCAATCGCAACCTTAGTCATTTCGGCAAGTGTAGGAATAGATTTATTTTTTGAGAGATTTTTATGATCGATTGCGTAAGGAATTGCTCCAGTATTGAAAATACCTAATAGAGATTTATTGTTTTGAGATTTTCCTAATTCCTCCTTTGTTTTCGCAATTTGATAGCCTTTATTTTTATAAATAGCATACAAATCTTTCTTGTCTTCTCTTTTGGATGAATTAAAAAACTCATCACCACCACCTAATAAAACATCAATGCCAATTTCGGCATATTTTTCAGCTATCTCTGGTTCTGCATTTCTACTTGCAGAATTTATACAAAAACCAGCTGGAGTGGCATGAGTAATAGTAACTGTAGTCACACACCCTGTTCTTTTACCCGCTTTTTTGAACTTTTGCCAAATCGGAACATGATGTTCTCCATTCGTGCTAATATTTAATACGCCATTTTTCACACGAATTCCACCTCCAAAAGCTGAACTTGCAGCAGCTGAATCGGTAACAATAGAACTTGCAGAAGCGGTGTCCATTAAAGCTCTTTTTACTTTATTTTCTTCATAAAGATTTATCCAATTACCATTTTTTCCATGCAATTGTATGTTGTACAAATTAGCCATAGCAAGAGTTCCGGAACTCATTCCATCACTTATCATAAAAATAATATTCTTTGCAGAATTTGTAGAAAGATTAGGTTTGATTTTATTTTGAGCAAATAAATCGAAAGGATTTAGAATTAAGCCTGTAGAAATTAATGCCGATCCTCTAAGAAATTTACGTCTATCCATTTTATTATTTTTGTAAATGAATAGATTATTTCTGAGAAGTGTTTTAGCTTATTGTTAAATCTTATTAATGATACAATCTAAATCCTAATTTCAGGCATATATTGGCGTGTTTATCAAACAATGCATGTACAAGCTCTTCTTCGTCATCAATTTCTTTTGCTAAACAAAAATAATATTGATCTAAAATTGTACTCAAAATTGGAGAAGGGTTTACATATCCAGATAAGGCTTTTGCTCCTGTAACATCAATAAAATATTGAAAACTTTCGTCTTCCAAATTTAAACTCATTGTATTTGCAAAATGAACAATTTTATCGGTTAGTTTTCCTTGAAAAATTTCTGCTACTTCTTCCAAACTATAGTAATAATCATCAATTTGAATTTGATTTCCTTCGCCTTCAAAAACTAAATAAATGATTTTATAATCTCTAAAATATTTATCATGATAAAGAAGATTGGTCAAACTTTCTTCGAAACCTTCAAAGCTATCAGTCGTTTTATAAACATTTGTAATCTGAAATTCTCGAGCCAAATGTTCCAAAAATTCCAATAATTGCGAATCATTTTGCTCTTCAATATCTGCTACAGATTCCAAACAAAACAATTTGAAATCATCTTCGTCTTCAGTTCGTATAATATCCTTCATCTATTTTACTATTTTTCAAAGGTAAGATGTAATTTTTAAATGATTAAAATCACGCGAACAATGATTAATATTTATTAATTTAGAATTATTCTATATAAATAAATTTAATGAAAAATAATATTGATTTACAAAATCTTGCGGAACAATTGAGTTGTCCAAATGGAGACGAAGGAATTGAAGTTGGTGAGCAAATGAATGAAAGTAATTTTGGTATGATAAAAACGACAATAGATCATTTACAATTACAAAATAAAGAACAAATATTAGAGTTAGGTCATGGAAATTGTAAGCATTTACCTTATGTATTAAATCAAGCAAAGGATTTAGAATATATTGGTTTAGAACTTTCACAGGTCATGAAAAATAGTGCTATCATGAACAATTCTGATTATTTGAATTCAAGTATTAGGTTTGAAATAATTATGGATGAAAGAATTCATTTTTATGAAAAACGATTTGATAAAATTTTTACGGTGAATACAATCTATTTTTGGAAAAATCCTAAACTTTTCTTGAGTGAAATTTATAGAGTCTTGAAATTCAACGGGAAATTTGCGCTTACTTTTGCTAAAAAGGAATTTATGGAAACATTGCCTTTTACTCAATTTGGCTTCAATTTGTACACAGAAGATGAAGTGATAAAACTATTGAAATCAGCTAAATTTTCTATTGAAGATACAAAAACATTTTCGGAAAGTGCGATTAGCAAAGCTGGCGAAAAAGTTGAAAGAGAGTATAGTATAATTATTGCAAAAAAATAAAATGATTTTTATTGATAATAAACTTAATTTTTTTGAGAAAAGAATGAGCAAATAATTTCTAAAGTAGAAAGAATTAGCAGAAATTTGTATCCTTATTTCAAGAATATGAAACAACCACAAAGAGTATTCGATTTACCTCGATTTCAAGAAAAAAATACACCTAACATTTCTATTTTTAATTACAAAGAAAAAGGAGAATGGAAGGGAATTTCGACAACAGATTTTATCAATCGAGTAAATAATATTTCGAAAGGTTTGATTGCAAATGGTGTTCAACCAAATGATAAAGTTGCGTTGATTAGCGAAAATCGTTTGGAATGGAATTTAGTAGATTTTGCAATTCAGCAAATTGGAGCTGTTGTTGTGGCAATTTATCCCAATATTTCGGACAATGATTACGAATTTATCCTAAATGATGCCGAAATCAAACTTTGTTTTGTGAGTAATGATGCTTTATATCAACGATTATTAGGAATCAAAGATCATATTCCAAATCTTGAACAAGTTTATACATTTAATACTTATCCGCATACACCAAATTGGATTGAGCTAATTTCGAAAGGAATTTCTATTGCTGATGATGTACTACAAACGAAGATGGACAATGTAAAACTAACTGATTTAGCAACTCTTATTTATACTTCTGGAACAACGGGAAATCCGAAAGGTGTGATGCTTTCTCACGAAAATTTATTAGCTGATGTTAATAGTTCCGAATATTCTTTTCCTGTAAAAGCGTATGATAAAGCGTTGTCTTTTTTACCTGCTTGTCATGCGTATGAACGCGTCTTTCAATATGTGTACATCAAAATGGGCTTACCAATTTATTTTGCGCAATCAATGGATACAATTGGGCAAGATATGAAAGAAGTTCAACCGCATATTTTTTCGGCTGTTCCACGTGTTTTAGAGAAAGTTTATGATAAAATCATGGCGACTGGAGAACAATTGACAGGAGTTAAAAGAGCTTTATTCTTTTGGGCAATTTCGTTAGGAGAACAGTATGATTTAGACGAATCGAAGCTTTCGGCTTGGTATAAATTTCAATTAAACATTGCTCGAAAATTAATTTTTTCGAAATGGAAAGCAGCGCTTGGTGGTAATGTAAAAGGAATTGCTTCGGGAAGTGCAACTTTACAAACTCGTTTATTAAAATTGTATTTAGCTGCCGGAATTCCAATTTACGAAGGTTATGGTTTAACAGAAGCTGGACCTTGTTTATCTGTAAATTGTATCAAACGTGGAATGAAAATAGGAACTGTAGGGATTCCTTTGATTGATATTGAAATTAAATTAGCTGAAGACGGAGAAATCTTAGCAAAAGGGAAAAATATCATGCAAGGATATTATAAAAATCCAGTAGCAACTGCTGAAGTTTTGAAAGATGGTTGGTTGTATACGGGCGATATTGGCGAATGGGTTGATAATAAATTCTTAAAAATTATCGATCGTAAAAAAGAAATGTTCAAAACTTCTGGAGGAAAATATGTTGTCCCACAACAAATTGAGAAAATTCTTTCAGAATCTAATTATGTCGAACAAATTATGGTTGTTGGAGAAGGACGAAAATTCCCTGCTGCTTTGGTTATTCCTTCGTATGAAAACTGCATTGATTGGGCAAAAGCAAATGAATCTTCATTGATTAATTTACCTCATGAAGAGTTTTTAACGCATCCAAAAATTTATGAATTGATAGGAAATGAAATCAATAAATTAAATGTCAATTTTGGAAATTGGGAAAAGATTAAAAAATTTCATTTATTACCTTATGAATTTACAATTGAAGCGGGAGAATTAACGCCAACTTTGAAAATGAAACGTAAAATTATTTCAGAAAAATATAAAAATGAAATTGACGGAATTTATCAATAAAAACATTAATTTTTTAGAAAAATAACGAAGCAAGATTTTTATTAATCTTGCTTTTTTCGTGAAATAAAACTGATTTATGAAAATTTTGCACCAAATTTGCACTCTTTTTTATAAAGTTTAGTATTTAAAAAATGAATAATCCTACACGAATTTTTGACTTAGCTTATCGTCAACAAGAACTTTACCCCAATCATAATATGTTTGCAAGTAAAATTGATGGCGAATGGAAGTTTACAAAACCAGCCGAATTTATTGCGCAAACAAGAGAAATTTCGAAAGGTTTATTAGCTCTGGGAGTTAAACCTGGCGATCGAGTAGGACTTGTGTGCGAAAGCCGCTATGAATGGCATGTGATTGATTTTGCAATTCAGCAAATTGGTGCGGTTGTGGTAGCGATTTATCCAAATATTACAGATTTTGAATATCAATTTATCTTCAATGATGCCGAAATACAATTGTGTATTGTAAGTACAAAAAATTTGTATGAACGTATCAATAATATGTTTGGGACAATTTATAGTTTAGAATATGTTTTTGCAATTAATGAGTTCCCAGATTCTAGAAATTGGTCAGAATTAAAAGAAATTGGAAAAGATATAACAGACGAATATGTAAATAATCTTAGTTCAATTGTTCGAAATTCAGATTTAGCAACTTTAATTTATACGTCTGGAACAACAGGAAAACCGAAAGGTGTAATGTTGTCTCATAATAATTTGGTTTCGAATTTTATTGCGGCAAAAGAAATTGTTGTGTTAGAAGAAGGAACAAGAGGTTTGACTTTTTTACCGCCTTGTCATACATACGAAAGAACTGTAATTTATACCTATTTATATATTGGTGTAACGGTTTATTTCGCCGAAGGTTTTGAAAAAATTGGTGATAATATCAATGAAGTACAACCTCATATCATGACTGCTGTTCCTCGAGTGATGGAAAAAGTTTATGAGAAAATCCTAAAAACAGGTAGCGCTTTAACAGGAAAAAAACGAAAAGTTTTTGATTGGGCGATTAATATTGCTTCTCAATATGAACCTGATGCGAAGAAACGATCTTTGGTGTATAATGTGAAGTTAGCTTTAGCTCGAAAATTAGTTTTGAATAAATTTTATGAAGCGTTAGGAGGTAATTTCAAATATATTATTTCGGGAAGTGCTTCGTTGCAAGGTAAAATTGCGCGTGTTTTTATGGCGGCTGGATTACCATTTTTTGAAGGATATGGAATGACGGAAACTTCGCCTTTAATCACTGTAAATAATCCGCATAAATTAGGTGTTCGAATAGGGACTGTGGGTTCACCAATAAAAGATGTTAAGGTAAAATTAGCCGAAGATGGAGAAATTTTGGTTCAAGGTCCTAATGTGATGATGGGCTATTATAAAAATCAAAAAGCGACCGATGAGGTCATTATTGATGGATGGTTGCACACAGGTGATATTGGAGTTTGGGAGGAAGGAGAAGGTCATTTCTTGAAAATCATTGATCGTAAAAAGGAAATGTTCAAAATTTCTGGTGGAAAATATGTTGTTCCTCAACCAATTGAAACAAAACTTGTCGAATCAAATTTTATTGAGCAAGCAATGGTTGTTGGTGATGCGCAAAAATTTGCGTCAGCTTTTATTGTTCCGAATTATGCAAATCTGAAAGAATGGGCAAAAGAAAATGCACCTGAAATTAGTAATCTTTCTCGCGATGAATTCATAGCATCTACAGAAGTTCATAAAGTAATTAATCAAGAAGTTCGTAAAGCAAATCAGTTTTTTGGAAATTGGGAACAGATTAAGAAACCAGCAATTTTAGCGCATGAATTTACGATTGAAGGTGAAGAATTAACTCCAACTTTGAAATTAAAACGTAAAGTTATTCTAAAGAAATATCAGAAAGAATTCGAAGAAATTTATAAATAAAAAAATCCCTCAATTCATAATGAGTTGAGGGATTTTTTTATGGATTCATTCTTTCGTTAGTATAACCACGAATCACAGTATAATCTACTTTTTCAATACTATCCATAAAAGAAGCGTTATCGGTATATATAATAAAATCTACTTTCTCTTAGCTATTTCCATGAGTTTCAAATTCATTATAAAGTGAATTAACTTGAAGTTTACCATTATTCTCTCTTAAGAATAATTCAAAAAATGAATCATTTTCTCCTTTTGGAATAAAATAATTAGTTGGTAAATGTTTACAATCACAATTATCAGTGCTTAAATAATAGTGTCCAGAACATTGTAATTCATATAATTTAATATCTCCAATTATATAAGACTTTTTAAAATCAGAACTGCAAGAGTAAAATAATAAGAGAAATAAAATTAGATATTTCATAATTGTAATAGTTATGACGAATATAATTCTTTTTAAGTTGAAGATAAAATTTTTGAAAAACTCATCATTTTACGCTATTTTCGACGAATTCTTTTCAAAATTACAAAACTATAAGTACGCTATGGAAGCAACCAGAATTTTTGATTTACCAAAACGTCAGCTGGAAAAGTTTCCTGATTTATCCATGTTTGTATCCAAACAAAATGGAGAATGGAAACCAATGAAAACCACAACTTTTTTAGAACATGTTGATGCAATCTCAAAAGGATTAATCGCTTGTGGAGTTCAACCAGGTGAAAAAGTGGGATTAATCTCAGAAAATCGTGTCGAATGGAATATGATAGATTATGCGATACAACAAATCGGAGCTGTTGTGGTAGCGATTTATCCGAATATTTCTGACAGCGATTACGAATATATTTTTAGCGATTCGGCTATAAAATTGTGTTTTACAAGTAATCTCGATTTGTATACGCGAATCAATCAACTCAAAACAAAATTGCCTTCATTAGAGCAACTGTACTCGATTGATGAATTTGAAAATACAGAAAGTTGGAATGTTTTAATCGAAAAAGGAAAAACAATTCAACAAGAAGAAATAGACAAACGTGCCGCAAATGTAAAGCACGAAGATTTAGCTTTTTTAATCTATACATCAGGAACAACGGGAAATCCGAAAGGTGTGATGTTGTCGCACAAAAATATTATTGCAGATGTTATGGCTTGCGAATATTCAACACCACTTGATCCTTATGATCGTGCTTTGACCTTTCTTCCTGCTTGTCATGCGTATGAGCGAACAATTCAGTATTTGTATGTGTACATGGGGATTTCGATATATTTTGCAGAATCGATGGAGAAGATTGGCGATAATTTAAAAGAAATTAAACCGCATATGATTACGGCTGTTCCTCGTGTGATTGAAAAAGTTTATGAAAAAATCATGCAAACGGGAGCTCAATTATCAGGTTTTAAGAAATCTATTTTTGATTGGGCTGTAAAAGTTGGCGATGAGTTTGTGTTAGAAGATGATCAGCGTTCTACAATTTATAATTTGAAATTAGCAATTGCCCGAAAATTAGTTTTACACAAATGGTACGAAGGACTTGGTGGCGAATTAAAAGCCATTGTAACGGGAAGTGCAGCGATTCAACAACGAATTGTTCGCGTATTTTTAGCTGCCGAAATTCCAATTTATGAAGGTTATGGATTGACAGAAGCTTCGCCAGTAATTGCGGTGAATTGTTTTCGTCGAGGTAAAAAGATAGGAACTGTTGGACCTCCGTTGAAAGGTGTTGAAGTAAAATTGGCTGATGATGGCGAAATTTTAGTAAAAGGTGATATTGTGATGATGGGTTATCATAATTTACCAGAAAAAACTGCCGAAGAAATCAAAGATGGTTGGCTATACACGGGTGATATTGGAGAATGGATAGACAATAAATTCTTGAAAATTGTTGACCGTAAAAAAGAAATGTACAAAACTTCGGGAGGGAAATATATTGTTCCACAACAAATCGAAATGAAAATGGTAGAATCGCCATTCATCGAGCAATTGATGGTTGTTGGAGAAGGTGAGAAGTTTCCTGGAGCTTTTGTGGTTCCGAGTTATACAAATCTAAAAAAATGGTCGCAGTCAAATGCTCTTGAAATTGTAAATCTTCCTCATGATGAATTTCAGAAAAGCGATGTTGTCAAAAAGAAATTAGAAGAAGAAATCAATCAACTGAATAATCATTTTGGACATTGGGAACAAATCAAAAAGATTGCAATTATTCCAAATGAAATGACCGTAGAAGGTGGAGAATTAACGCCAACGTTAAAATTTAAACGTAAAATTATTTTAGAAAAATACAAGAAACAATACCAAGAAATTTTTGGATAATTAATAAGAGTCTCAGTTTTTTGAGACTCTTTTTTATAACCTTTAATTAAGATTAAAATCTATATTTTTGTAAAAACAAAATCAATTGAATTCAGTTAAAGTTTACGCAAAACAAACAAGCAATTGGGGATTATTATTCGGTAGTCTTTTATTTTTTGCTTGTTCAATTTATTTATTTCTAAACGCCAATCAAGTTAACTCTCCGCAAACTGCAAAAATTTTAAGCGGAATTTTATTTGTTCCAAGTTTACTATTCATCATCATTTCAATCAAAAAGTTGATGAAAAAACAATTGATTTTATTGATCGATAAAAAAGGAATTGTTTACAAACCTACGGATCAATTGAATTATATTGAATGGGGAAAGATTCTAGAAATTGAAGAGCTGAAATTACCTCGTCAACGTGTTATTAATATAAAAGTTGTTGATGCTGATAAGTTTATCAATAATGAATCTCAAAAATTCCTACAAGCGCGCATGAGATTTTGGAATAAAATGTATGGTGCTGTTGTTTCGTTTGACGCAAATACATTAGATAAAAATCACTTCGAAATCATGAATCTTTTTGATGAATTTATGGAAGATTATAAGATTTCTACAGCGTCAAAAAATGATTAATTCGAAAGAATAGACTATTTTTGCAACATGCAAATCGATTTACTTTATAAAAATTTGGGCATCAAAGATATGAATGCAATGCAACGTTCAGCATTCAAAATGTCCGAAAATCAACGAGATTTAATTCTATTATCACCAACAGGTTCTGGTAAAACATTGGCGTTTTTATTTCCGACTTTAAGAGATTTAAATCCAGATGTAAAAGGTGTTCAAACCTTGATTTTAGTTCCTGCTCGTGAATTAGCTTTACAAATCGAATCAGTTTTCAAATCGATGAAATCTGATTATAAAGTAACATGTTGTTACGGTGGACATAATACAAAAGTTGAGCAAAATACTTTATTAGAAGCTCCTGCTGTATTAATCGGGACTCCAGGGCGTATTGCCTATCATTTGCGTAACGAAAATTTTGATCCTTCAACTGTTCAAACTTTAATTTTAGACGAGTTTGATAAAGCGTTAGAATTAGGTTTTCAAGAAGATATGAGCTTTATTGTTGAGCAACTTTCTGGCTTAAAACAACGTATTTTGACTTCTGCTACAGAAATGGAAAACATTCCAGAATTTGTTGGATTGAATGACGAAAAAATCGTGAGTTATCTAAAACAAATCGAGGTAAAACCAGATTTGCATATGAAAGTGGTGAATACCATTTCAGAAGAAAAGTTGGATACATTGTTCAATTTGATTTGTAAAATTGGAAGCAAACGTATGTTGATTTTCTGTAATCACCGCGATGCAGTTGATCGTATTAGCAATTTGTTGCATGAAAAAGGAATTGCGCGCGAAAGTTTTCATGGAGGAATGGAACAAGACGAACGTGAACGTGCGTTACTGAAATTTAGAAATGATTCGGTTCGAGTTTTAATTACAACAGATTTGGCTGCGCGTGGTTTGGATATTCCAGAAGTAGATTCGATTATTCATTATCAATTACCTGCAAAAGAAGCTGCTTTTATTCACCGTAATGGGCGTACAGCGCGTATGAATGCGAAAGGTTTTGTGTATTTAATTATCAGTAATGAAGAGCATTTTCCGTTTGTAAATGAAAATTTACCTGTCGAAAATTTAGGAGGAACATATAAAATTCCAGAACGTACACCTTACCAAACGATTTATATTTCTGCAGGGAAAAAAGATAAAGTCAATAAAGTTGATATTGTTGGATTTTTGTTCAAAAAAGGAGGTTTGGAGAAAAACGATGTTGGAATTATAGAAGTAAAAGATACCACTTCGTATGTTGCGATTAACCGTAAAAAAGTTCCAGATTTATTGAAAAAATTGAACGGTCAAAAAGTAAAAAATAAGAAAGTAAAAATGCAAATTGCATACTAAAATATAAATTTATGTTAGCACACCACGTATTATTTTGGTTAAAAGATGACGCTACAGAAGCTGAAGTGAATACATTTCATCAAGCTTTGAAAGATTTAGAACCAATTGCTCCTTCAGCATTTTTTCATGTTGGAACGCCTGCAAATATCGAAAGAGATGTTATCGATGCTTCGTATTCGTTTTCTTTGTTTGCAGCTTTCGAAACGATGGAACAATTTGAGACGTATCAAAAACATCCACAACATATTGAGTTTTTGAATGGTCCAAATAAACTAGCAAAACGAGTATTAATCTATGATGCAGATTAATAATTATAAAAAATATAAACTTAAATCCGTCAATTTGACGGATTTTTTTATTTTCTAAAAATTTGTAAATCAAGTTGATTTATAATTAATTGTACATATATTTGTACAAAATATTGTACATATGTTGATAACAAGTATTTCTGAATTTAGAAAAGATATCAAAGAATATTTTGATCGTGTGACGAATAATTTTGAAACATTGATTATCAATCGTGGAAAAAATTCTGGTGTTGTTATTATGTCTTTAGAAGAGTATAACTCACTAATGGCTACAAATCATGAGCTTTCTTCTCGCAAAAATGAAGAGCGTTTGGATGCTGCAATTGAGAAATTAAAAACTCAGAAAACGTTTACAAAAGAGTTAATCGAAGAATAAATGAAAATCGTTTTTGTTGATGAATCTTGGGAAGATTATTTGTATTGGCAAAAAACAGATAAATCTAAATTGAAAAAGATCAATGAATTGATTAAAGATATTGCTCGAAATCCTTTTGAAGGTCTGGGGAAACCAGAAGCTTTGAAACACAAATATGCAGGTTTTTGGTCAAGAAGAATAGATCATGAACATCGATTAATATATCGTGTTGTAGAAGATGAAATTCAAATTGCGAAATGTCGTTTTCATTATGATTGATATACTTCTTTATCAATCAACAATATAATCTATCATACAATAATCACGAATTTCTATCAAAATAAGCAAATAATCGTTACAAATACCCGTAAATTTGCAAATGATTTCTGAAAAGGAAATCAATAGAATTTAAGCAATGATTATAGAGACAGAAGAAGAGTTAATCGGAATGAAAAAAGTCAGCGAAGCTGTAGCCGTTACTCTTAAAGAGATGAAAGATTATGTAAAACCTGGAATGTCAACAAAAGAATTGGACGATTTTGGTGCGAAGATTATGCACAAATTTGGTTGCAAATCAGCTCCTTTCGAGACGTATCAATTTCCTGGTTATACTTGCTTAAGCGTGAATGAAGAAATTTGTCACGGAATTCCAAGAGCCGATAAAATTTTGAAAGACGGAGATGTGGTTAATATTGATGTTTCTGGAGAATTAGGTGGTTTTTGGGCTGATAATGGAGGTTCTATTGTTGTTGGAGAAGATGTGAATGGTTATCAAAAAATTGTTGATGCATCTATTTCTGCGCTTCAAAAAGCAATTGCGGCTGTAAAATCTGGAGTTAAAATCGCTGATATTGGTGGAATTATTGAGAAAGAAGCAAAAAAACATCATTATCATGTGATTGAGAATTTAACTGGTCATGGAGTAGGGCGTTCATTGCACGAAGAACCATTGGATTTGATGAATTTCAGAGACCCTGATGATAAACGTCGATTCCGTAAAAATTCAGTTATTGCATTGGAAACTTTTATTTCAGAAAATTCTTACGAAGCAATTGAGCAAGCGGATGGTTGGACAATGATAGGAAATGCACCTGGCGTTTTTGCACAACACGAACATACTGTTTTGGTTACTTCTGAAGGTCCTATGATTTTAACGCACATGAATGGTAATTGGTAAAATTATATGAAGAGAAACGAATATATTAAAGTAGACCGCGAAGTGGTCAAAAAAATGAGCGAAGATATTCAGGCTTATTTAACAGAAAATAAGTTGGAACGTGTAAAAACTAAGGATATGATGCCTTTCTTAATTGAAAAAGGATATTTTCCTCACGACCGTAAAAAAGGATATCCTTTGCGTCAGATTCTAACAGATTTGAAAAAATCGGAAGAATTACATTTATTACCGCAAGCATTTCCAGAATATTTGGAAATCGAGAATAAAAAAACATCTACCTACTGGTATTTTAGTCCAGTAAAATAATATTAAACACTTCTATTGAAGTGTTTTTTTTATTGCTAACAAATTCAAAATCTTTACTTTTTGGAATATTAATTGATACAATTTGATCGTTTATTAGATGAAAAATCAAGCTTTTTAATTTCTTATCTTATGTCAATGAAATCTCGCTGATGACTGAGCTAAATTTGTCCTATCAAAATAAATAATTAATTAAAAACAATCAAATAATCATTCGTTATGAAAAAATTATTATTCACGTTAATGTTATCAGCAGCTTCAATGTCTGCATTTGCTCAAAATTATACAAATGATAAAGCGCACTCAAAATTAGGCTTTTCTGTTTCTCACATGACAATTTCTGATGTTGAAGGACAATTCCAAAATTTTGATGTTCATTTAAACTTTACAAAAGAAGATTTAAGCGATGCAAAATTTCATGTAGTTGCAGATATCAATTCAATCAATACAGGAGTTGAGGCACGTGATAATCATTTAAAATCAGCAGATTTTTTCAATGCAGCAAAAAATTCAAAACTAGAATTCTCTTCAAAAGGAATTACACGTGTTAAAGGAAATCAATTTAAAATGGTTGGTGATTTAACATTAAACGGAGTAACTAAACCAGTTGCATTAAAATTAGTTTACAACGGAAGCATCAACAATAACGGAGTTAAAACGTACGGATTTACAGTAAAAGGAAATGTAAAAAGAAGTGATTTTAACATCGGTGGTAATTTCCCAGAAGCTGTTGTAGGTGATGTTGTTACATTAACATCAAACTTAGAATTTTCAGCTTCAAAAGCTAAATAATAATAAATAAAATATATTATAAAAATCGTGGATTTCAATACGTTAAAATCAATTACTTCAAGTTTTTCTACAACTGATAAAATGCCAGTTTTATTTTTAGGACATGGCTCTCCGATGAACGCAATCGAAGAAAATATTTTTGTAGAAGGATGGAAGAAGATTGGAAAAACAATCCCAAAACCAAATGCGATTATTTGTATTTCGGCACATTGGGAAACGAAAGGAACTAAAGTTACGGCTTTAGAACAACCCAAAACGATTCACGATTTTTATGGTTTTCCGCAAGCTTTATTCGATGTTGAATATCCAGCGCCAGGAAGTCCAGAATTAGCAACAGAGGTCAAAAATTTAATTAAAACAACAGAGGTTGATTTAGACAAAATGTGGGGATTTGACCACGGCTCTTGGAGTGTGATTAAATTTTTGTATCCAGAAGCAGATGTTCCGATGATAGAACTGAGTTTGGATGTTTATAAAACGCCAAAAGAGCATTACGAATTAGCGAAGGAATTAGACGCTTTGCGTAGTAAAGGGATATTAATAGTAGGAAGTGGGAATGTTGTACACAATTTGAGAGCATTAAATTGGAGCGAGCCAAATGCTGGTTATGATTGGGCTTATGAAGTGAATGATACATTCAAGAATATTGTTCAAACAGGTAATCACGACGAATTGTTCAATTTTGTACAAAAAGGTAGCGCATTTAATCTTGCTGTCCCATCTATGGAACATTATTTGCCAGCTATTTACGCATTAGCATTACAAGGAAAAGAAGAGGAGCTAACACTTTTTAATGATAAACTAATTTATGGATCATTAGGAATGTTATCATTCAAAATAGGATAAATAAAATCAATTTAAATAACAAATAAAAACAAAACATTATGGCAACAAAATGGAATTTAGACCCTTCTCATTCAGAAGTCCAATTTAAAGTAAAACACATGGTAATTTCTACAGTAACAGGAAATTTTGATCATTTCAATGCTGATGTAGAAGCTAATTCAGATGATTTTTCTGATGCAAAATTTGAATTTGATGCAAAAGTAGATTCAATCAATACAAAAAATGCAGATCGTGATGGACATTTAAAATCAGCTGATTTCTTTGCTGCTGAGCAATTTCCAGAAATGAAATTTGAAAGTACTTCAGGTATTCAAAACGGAAAAATTAATGGAACTTTAGAAATTCGTGGTGAAAAACAGCCAATTACATTAAATGCAGATTTTGGTGGAGTTATCACTGATCCATGGGGATTACAAAGAGCTGGATTCGAATTTTCAGGAGAAATCAACCGTAAAGATTACGGATTAGGATGGAGCCAAGTAACAGAAGCTGGAGGATTAGTGGTTTCTGATAAAGTAAAATTATTGGTGAATTTAGAGTTTACTCAAGCCCAATAATCATAATTTTTAATAGCAAAAAAACCACTTCAAACGAAGTGGTTTTTTTTGTGTTATTTATTTTTGTTCTCCCAAAAAGTAGCATTTTTAATTCCGATTTCTGTAGGATTAAAATCAGGATTTTTAATTCCTTTTTTACGTTTGTCTTTATAATCTTTCCAGACCTTAAGCCCAACTCCGCTTAATAATAAAATAGCAATAATATTTACCCAAGCCATCAGACCAACACCAATATCTCCAATTGCCCAAGCAGTTTCAGCAGTTTTGATTGTTCCGTAATACGTAGCACCTAAAAAACAAATACGTAAAATCCATACATATACTTTTCTATTTCCTTTCTTGAAAATGTATGTAATATTCGTTTCAGCATAATAGTAATAAGCCATAATCGTTGTAAAAGCAAAGAAAAACAAAGCAATCGCAACAAAACTATTTCCGAATGAAGGAAAATGACTTGAAACAGCTGCTTGCGTAAAACCTGTATAATCTACTCCAGGAAGATTTTGAGTAATGAAACTTCCCGCTTTTTCTGGGTGATTCACATTGTATTTTCCTGTAAATAAAATCATAAAAGCAGTTGCAGTACACACAAATAATGTATCGATGTAAACAGAAAAAGCTTGTACCAAACCTTGTTGTGCAGGATGGTTTACTTCCGCAGCCGCAGCCGCATGAGGAGCAGTTCCTTGACCAGCTTCGTTAGAATAAATTCCACGTTTTATTCCCCAAGCAATTGCAGATCCAAAAACACCACTATAAAGTGATTCTTGATTGAAAGCTGATGAAAAAATTAATCGTAAAACTGATGGAACTTGATGGATATTCATTCCAATAATAATGATTGCCATTAAGATGTAAGCGCCTGCCATAAAAGGAACGATAAATTCAGAAGCTTGTCCCAAACGTTTTACACCTCCAAAAATAATCAAGGCTAATAATCCAATAATGACGAATCCTACAATGTTGATTGGAATTCCTACAAAATTATAAATAGGAATATCAAACGCGTTATTCAAAGCAGATGAAATACTATTCGACTGAACGCCTGGTAATAATAATCCACAACTCATAATTGTAATGATTGCAAACAAAACCGCGTACCATTTGATTCCTAAACCTTTTTCGATGTAGTATGAAGGACCTCCACGATATTCTCCATCGATTTCTTGCTTGTAGACCTGTCCTAATGCAGATTCTATGAATGCAGATGCACTTCCTAAAAATGCGATAAACCACATCCAAAAAATTGCTCCAGGGCCTCCCATTGCGATTGCGGTTGCAACACCAACAATGTTTCCGGTTCCGACACGACCAGAAATTGCTAAAGAAAAAGCTTGGAAAGGAGTGATTCCTTTGTCCGATTTTTCGCCACTAAATAGCAAGCGAACCATGTCTTTTATGTAGACTATTTGTAAAAATCCGGTGCGAATAGAGAAGTAAATTCCTGTTAAAGCGCAAAGTCCAATCAAGGCATATGACCAAACGTAGCTACTTATTAGATTGATGATATCATCCATTTGAGTAAAAAATTTTGTTCTTGTGTTTATTTGTGGTGCTAAAATGCTAAAAAAATCTTAATTATAAGATTTAATCTGTTTATTTATTCGAAAAAATAAATACAAGCAAGAATTTTATTCTAAATTTTGAAGATATATTATTTAAACCTTTAGTTTGATAAAAGGTGTGTAATTGGTTAAATACAAATAAAAAAGGTTGCAAATTACTGTAACCTTTTTCTGTTTTTTTATTATGATCGAATGATTTTTAGTTTTGCAAAATTTAAGAGTAATTTTTTTTCTCCTGCATTATCAAAATGAATAATTGCTTTCATATCTGATGGTTCTCCTTGCAAATCTTTCACAATTCCTCGTCCAAAACGATCGTGAACAACAACTTGACCAACTTGCAAACCTTGTGCATTTGCTGTTGATGAAGCGTTACTTTTTGTTTGATTTACTGGTTTGAAATTTGACCTTGGTTGAGCTGGTTCTACACGAGCTCTTGGATTTGGTCTTGCAACTGATTTTTCTCGTTGTTGATAGTTTTGTGGTGTTGGTTCATCTCCAAATAAATCAGCCGATAATCCACTATTATTAGAAGCTCTTGCAGAAATATTCAGATTTTTCCATTCTAAGAAACTATCATCAATTTCTTCTAAGAAACGAGAAGGTTCACAATCGATAATTTTTCCCCAACGAAAACGTGAAACAGAATAGGTCATATAAGCCACTTTCTCAGCGCGTGTTAAGGCAACATAAAATAAGCGACGTTCTTCTTCTAATTCAGCGCGCGTGTTAACACTCATCATAGAAGGGAAAAGATTTTCTTCTAAACCTGCAATAAATACAACAGGGAATTCTAAACCTTTTGCTAAGTGGACCGTCATCAAATTGACCTTATTATCGTCATCTTCTTCGTTATCCGCATCAGTTGCCAAAGCAATATTTTCTAAGAAACCACCTAAAGAAGCATCTCCTTCGTCTAATTGTTGTTGTTCTTCGACATAACCTTGGATCGAATTTAACAACTCTTGAACGTTCTCTAAGCGAGAAACACCTTCTGGTGTAGAATCTTCTTTCAACGCATTCAACAATTGTGTTCTTTTAGCCATTTCCATTGTTACTTCATACACATCATGTGATTTTAGCATCACTTGGAAACGCTTAATCATCAACACAAAATCATTCAATTTGTTTGATGTTCCTGCATTTATTCCAATGGTTGGAGCATACATCGCAATATTTTCAATCAAAGAAAATAAACTAATTTGATGTTGATCTGCCGCAACCAAAAGTTTTGAAATAGTCGTTTGACCAATTCCACGTGCCGGATAATTGATTGTTCGCAATAAAGCTTCTTCATCATTTTGATTAATCAATAATCGCATATAACCAACCATATCCTTAATCTCTTTGCGTTGATAGAAAGATGTTCCGCCATAAACACGGTACTGAATTCCTCTTTTTCTCAAGGCTTCTTCTAACGCACGAGATTGTGCATTGGTACGATAAAGAATAGCAAAATCTTTTGGTTGAAGATGTTCATTTATCTGTCTTTCCCATATCTGCGTTGCAATATAACGCGCTTCATCAGCATCAGAAAGTCCACGATAAACGGCTATTTTTTCACCAGTTTCATTCGCAGTCCAAACATTTTTTTCTAATTGATCTTGATTTTGTTTGATAATCTGATTCGCAGCTTCCACAATCATTTGCGTCGAACGGTAATTTTGTTCCAATGGATACAATTTCGCATCAGGATAATCGGATTTGAATGATAAAATATTTCGAATATTTGCACCACGGAAAGCATAAATAGATTGCGCATCATCACCAACTACACATAGGTTTTCGTAACGAGAAGCCAATGCTTTTACAATCAAATATTGAGAATGATTGGTATCTTGGTACTCATCTACCATAATGTATTTGAAACGTTCTTGATATTTTGCTAAAACCTCAGGAAAACGCGTCAAAATTTCGTTGGTACGCAACAATAAATCATCAAAATCCATTGCACCAGATTTGAAACAACGATCTACATAAGCTCTGTAAATATCACCCATTCGAGGGCGCATTGCTTCATTATCTGCTTCAATTAAAGCTTGATTATTGTGATAAGCTCTAACTGTAATCAAGTTATTTTTGTATTGAGAAATACGTCCCAAAACTTGTTTTGCTTTGTAAATATCTTTATCTAAATGCATTTCGTTAATAATCTTTGTCATTACAGAAACTGCATCTTGTTGATCGTAAATTGTAAAATCTGATGGATAACCTAAAAGCGGAGCTTCAACACGTAGAATACGCGCAAAAACAGAGTGGAAGGTTCCCATCCAAAGTGCTTTTGCATTCGCTTCACCAACCACATGTCCGATACGTTCTTTCATTTCTCGGGCAGCTTTATTGGTAAATGTTAAAGACAATATATTGAAAGCATCAACTCCTTTATTTAGTAAATGAGCAATGCGATAAGTTAACACTCTCGTCTTTCCAGAACCCGCACCCGCAATTACCATTACTGGACCTTCGGTAGCTTCTACAGCCAAACGCTGTGGTTCGTTCAGTTTTTCTAAATAATTTTCTTCCATCGTGTGCAAAGTTAACCTTTGTGGTGTAAAGGATAAAATAATTTTGAAAGATTATACATTTTCTTATATAGATATATTGTTAATTATACGTTGTTATAAAGATTTACTATCAAGAGATAGAAAAAACGTACGAATTGAAAGTTGTTTCGTTACATTGATAAGGAAATATTCTGTATATTTACACAAATTTTTTATATGACAGACGAATCAGTAAAATCAAGTAATTACGAAATAGTAAAGCAAGTGTTTACGAATTTTTTGGAAGACAATGGACATCGTAAGACACCTGAACGTTATGCTATTTTAGAGGAAATTTATTTTACAGATGATCATTTTGATATTGATATGTTGTATATCAAAATGAAAAATAAGAAATACCGCGTTAGTCGTGCTACTTTATACAATACTATCGAGCTTTTGATGGAAGCAAAATTGGTGCGTAAACATCAGTTTGGAGATCAACAAGCGCATTACGAAAAATCATATTTCGACAAAAATCATGACCATATTATTTTGTCTGATACAGGAGAAGTATTGGAGTTTTGTGATCCAAGAATCCAATCTATCAAACAAACGATAGAAGATATTTTTGATATCAAAATTGATAATCATTCATTATATTTTTACGGAACTCGTAAGAATAAATAACCTTGATTTTATAAAATAAAAAGACCTTTTACGATTTCGTAAAAGGTCTTTTTTGTTATTTTTAATTAGAAAATTGATCTAACAAATCAAAAGAAGGAACAAAAAATAAAGTTCCAGTTTTAGCTTTACTAAAATCTAATATTCGATCATAGTTTCCGATAGGTTCACCAACAAACATGCGTTCTAACATTTCTTCTACAATGCTAAACTTTCTAGCATAAGCAATAAAATAGGTTCCCATTTCATTTGTCGACATATTTCCAAAAGGCATATTATCGCGAACAATTTTTTTGTCATCTCCAACATTTGCTAATGCAGAATGTGAATTCGAGGGTTTTTCATCGTCATTCATTTCAATATCATCAACTTTAGATCTTCCAATTACTTTTTCTTGTTCAGAAATTGGTAAATCTTTCCAAGCTTGCATATCATGAATGTATTTTTGCACAAATAAATAACTTCCATTTGTATAAGCAGAATCTTCATTGCCAATCAAACCAAAATTTATTCTTTCGTTACCTTGTGGATTTTCAGTTCCATCAACAAAACCTAAAATACTACGACCATCCCAATATCTAAAACCATGAATTTCTTCTTGACAAGTAGCAACATCATTCAATAAATCAGTCAAATTAGAAACAATATCAACGCAATAGCTTTGTTGCGTAGAGCGGATATGAAAATGAATATCGCCTTTTGTAGAAACGGCTTCATGCTTTTCTCCTTTAATGGCAACAAAAGGTTTTAATTCTTTCGGCAAAGGTTTTGGTAAATTTAATTTTATCCAAGCATCGTAACTAATTCCTAAAATAACGCTCGATTGCGTTTTCGGAAAACGTGTATTGGCTGAATGATTGAGATTGATAATTAAAGCGCAAAGCTTTTTGAAAGCATCTTTGTAAGCAGTATTTTCCTTAAAATTCCAAACCATAAAAATAGTATTGGTGTTTGGACTGTCTAATACATTTTGATATTGAGGCATTTAATAGATTTATAAAATTGAATATGAAGTTAAGAATTTTAAAACTGAATTTGATGAATAATCGTTATTTTTTTAATTAAATTAAGACTTGAAAATCTATCATATTGATTAAAATATTATGAAAATTTTAAGTATTAAAGCACGTTTTAACGTAATAATTAATTTTTAGGACTAAAAAAATAATACTAATTTTGGCTAGCACTTTTTTGAAGTGAAATAGAGATTAAATAAAAATAATAAGTAATTGTTAATTAATTATATAAATAGAAATAAAACAGGCTTGAAAGTTGCTTTTTTACTTTCATGTTTTATGACGATAAGTGCTTTTGCGCAACAGAAACCTAAAAAAGAAAAAGTTAATCTAAGGCATGCTGATTTAGTAGAACATGATCCGAAACGTTTTGAGGGAAATGATTTTTTATCAGGAAATGTTGTAATCGAATATAAAGGTGATGTAATTTCGGCTGATAGTGCGGTTTTGTATCGTGATAAAAACTTGGCTGTTGTTTGGTCGAATGCACGTTTGGTGAGCAAAGACAAAACAATTACGGCGCATAAAATGGAGTATGACGGAAACACAACAATTGCAAAAGCTTTCAAAGATGTGGTGTTGACTGATCCAAGTTCTCGTATTACGGCAGATTATATGGATTATAATCGTACAACCGAGATTGCGACTGGTATTGGGAAAGTAGAAGTGAAGATACCTACGCAACAAATAAGTTCTGAGAAAATGATTTACGAACGATTGACAGGAAATATTATTGTAAATGATACTTACAAAACAATTGGTTCTGATGGAACTTTAGTCGAAGGACGAAATGTTGTGTATAATGTAAAGTCTAAATCGGCAAATTTTGGTTCAGAAGTTTTTATTACGAATAAAGATTATACGATTTATTCGAGAAAAATGACGACGAATGATATTACGGGAATTACAACTTTCCGCGATTATTCTAAAATTACACGTCGAAATGATCCATCACAATATATCATTACTTCGGATGGAGATTTTAATAAAAAAACAGGTGAAGCTTGGTTAAGAGGAAATTCAAAAGTTTATTATCAAAACAAAACGTTGACGGCTAAAAAACTTTATTTCAACGATAAAACAGGTTTTGGTAAAGGTGAAGGCGATGTTTTTTTGGATGATCCATTAGAAAAAAGATTTTTGAAAGGTGATTACGGAGAAGCTTTTAAATACTTAGATTCGGCTTTTGTAACGAAGAACGCGTATGCTGTGAAAGCGTTTGATAAAGATTCGCTTTACATAAGTGCTGATACGTTGTTGGCGGTAAAACGTCACGATGTTGATTCGACTTCATTGGTGAAAGCTTTTCATAAAGCGCGTTTTTACAAATCGAATGCGAACGGAAAAGCAGATTCTTTGGTGTACAATCAAACTAAAGGATTGATGCAATTTTACAAAGATCCAATTTTATTTTCTGGTGATAACCAAGTTACAGGAGATTATATCGAAGCGTATACAAATGCGAAAACAGAAAAATTAGACTCGATGAAAGTGTTTAATAATGCTTTTGTGATTGCTAAAGTGGATTCGCTTGTGGAAAATGAATATCATCAAATCAAAGGAAAATATTTAACTGTTCTTTTTCAGGATGATAAAATTGATTTTATAAATGTAGAAGAAAATGCTGTCGCGTTGACGTACATGGATGATACGGATCAAAAAACGAAAGTGAAAGAACGTTATGGAGTTAATATTTCTTATTGCGGAATTATAGAAGTTGATGTTGTAGGAAAAGATGTTGAATTGGTTGCATGTCGCATAAAATCGGACGGAAAAATGTATCCATTGTCTAAATTTCCTGAAGAAATGCGTTATTTACCCGATTTTAAATGGCGAATTTCTGAACGATTAAACACTTGGCGAGATATTTTTATCGAATCGAAATAATCTTTTCATAAATTAATCGTTTAATTTCTAAAACTATAAATGAAAACTACATCTATCATATTATCTATTCTATTATTATCAAGTTGTTATACTTACAAAGCTTTTGATCCTGACGAATATGCTTTGGAAATGTCTAAAGGCAATAATCAGACGGCTAACTCTAATGAAAGAAGTCGTTCCAGAGCTGATATTGCTGAATTGAGAAGAGAACGCAAAAGTCCTAATGAAAATGCAATTAGTTCATCTCTTTCAGAAAGTAAAGAAAAATTAGCTGCATTAAAAGCTAAAAAACAAGAGAATAAAGAAGAGAAAGTAGCGATAGATCCTTCTACAATTAATATTTCGGATGTTATCAAACCCGATCAATTTTATAAAGTAGATGCGCAAGGAAAAGAATATACAATAGAGGCAAAGCAATGGAAAGCTGATACCTTATATGCTGTTGTAAAAGGAACAGAAAAAGAATTGAAGTTTCATAAAAATGATATTTCATCGTTCAAAATAAGAAAATTTTCGAAAGGTAAATCAGATGCTCTTACTGTTGCAGCGTATGCAATGGGCGGTGCAGCTGTGCTTTTTTTATTAAAATAAAATGGGAACATTAAAAGAAGGATTTTTCAAATATCAGGCGCAAACAACAAATTTTGCATCTGGTTTTGAAGTCGATTACGCAAAGGGCTCTTATATCTATGGAAAGGATGGAAGAGCCTATCTTGATTTTGTGGCTGGCGTTTCGGTGAATACACTTGGACATAGCCATCCGCGTATCAATCAAGCGATTATAGATCAGGTAAACAAATATATGCATGTCGCTGTTTATGGTGAATATGCGCAAGAAAAACCAGTCGAATTATGCAAGCGATTGGTTGATTTAACACCAGAAGGATTGGATCAAGTTTATTTGGTGAATTCTGGAACAGAAGCGATTGAAGCTTCGCTTAAATTAGCGAAACGTTTTACAGGTCGTCGTCAATTGATTTCTTTTCGTAATGCCTATCATGGGAATACACATGGTTCATTAAGTGTTTCGGGTGATGAACGTAAGAAAGCTGCTTTCCGACCATTGTTACCAGAAGTTTATTTCATCGATTTTAATAACGAAGAAGATTTACAAAAAATTACCAAAGAAACGGCTGGTGTTATTGTAGAAAGTATTCGTGGTGCTTCTGGTTTTAGATTACCAGAAAATGATTTCTTTATCAAGTTGAAAAAGCGTTGCGAAGAAGTTGGTGCATTATTGATTATGGACGAAATTCAGCCAGGATTTGGACGTACAGGGAAATTGTTTGGTTTCGAGCATTTTGGTGTTGTGCCAGATATTGTGGCAATGGGAAAAGGTATGGCAAGTGGTTTACCTGTTGGTGCGTTTATGACTTCTGATAAAATTATGAGTTCTCTTAAGCAAAATCCTCAATTGGGACATATTACGACTTTCGGAGGAAATCCTGTGATTGCAGCTGCAGCTTTAGAATTACTAAATGTTATAGAAGAAGAGAAATTAATGGATGATATTGATCGTAAAGAACAATTATTCAGAGAAAATCTTCAGCATCCAAAAATTAAGAAAATTCACGGAAAAGGTTTGATGTTAGCTCCTGAGTTATCATCGCCAGAATATACGTTGCGCGTTCAGCAAGAATGTATGAATAGAGGCTTGATTCTTTTCTTTTTAATGTATAGCATCGAGAATTTACGAATTACACCGCCAATTAATATTTCGGATGAAGATATTATAAAAGGTTGTGATATCTTAAAATCTGTATTAGACGATTTAGATTAAATTTTAATAAACAAAAAAGAGAATCATAATTGATTCTCTTTTTGTTTAACTCTTTCTTCCATACAACAATATTCTCTTAAAGGAATAAATTGCAGGAAAAGTCTTATAATATTTCTTAATTCTCGTTTTAAATTCTGTCGTAAATAATTCTTGATGTTTAGTCGTTAAACGCTCCATATAAGGAATCAAAGCAGAACCAGAAATGAAATTATAAAATTCTGTTTCGTCATTTCCGTAAATTGGATAAACTTTCATGTTTATGTTCAAATCCTTCAATCCATTATCAAATATGATTTTCGCATAATCATCTATCGTTAACAAAGGAGAATCTCGATGAAAATTATTCAAATAATCCGCAAAAGGTTTTTCTCGTGCTAAATCACTCAAAATAACATTCAATACATTATCTTTTTGACAAGGCATTTGCACTGCAAATTGTCCATTAACATTCAGTTTTGAGATTAATTTAGGAAACAATTCTTCATGATTATCCGACCATTGTAACGCTGCATTACTAAAAATTAAATCCCAAGTTGTATCTGAATTTGCAAAATTTTCAATCGTTTGTTGTTGAAATGTAAGATTGGCTAAATCAAATTCTTTTGACTTTTCGAGCATTTCCTTAGAAGAATCAATTCCTAAAAAATTAGCATGTTCAAATTTATTAGCGAGAATTGCTGTTTGTTCGCCAGTTCCACAACCTACATCTATGCAATTTTTCAAATTATTAGTAGAAATTAAATCCGCTAAATCATAAAAAGGTTGATAACGAATATTTTTGAATTGATTATATCTTTCGGGATTCCAAAGCATTTTATTGAGTTTTGAATGTGATTAAAGTTAATGAAATTTTATAATACTTAATCCACTGTGTATTTTGAATAAAAATTTGTCAGTTCGAGTGATTTGAAGAAATGAAATGAATAAAAATTCTAAAAGAATTTTACTCGAATTGACGGTTTAATTGCTAAAATTATCAAAATGCACAATAGGTAATATTATGATTAATGTAGTTTTTAACATATAATTATTCTAAAATGTCGTTTATTTGAATTTTGTAAGAATAAAGATGAGTCAAGAATTAGAAACTATTGCAGATTATTATAATAAAATTAGTTTAGAACAAGCCGAATTGATGAATTCTGCTAACTTTGAACACGATAAAGCGCATTTTAATATTTCTTTGCGTAAATATTGTAGTTTTAAAAGTCCATATAGTCGGCGAGATTATTACAAAATCAGTTTGTTGATTGGTGAAGGAATTTTTAAATATGGAAATAATGAAAGATATATTTCTAAACCGGTTTTATTTCTTCCATCTCCGCATATTTCTTATACTTGGGAATGTAAATCGAGTTTGCAAGAAGGTTATTTTTGTTTATTCAATCAACAATTTTTTTCTGAAAATAAAGAGTTTGATGTCTTCAAAAAAACATCTTTGTTTAAAGATTGGAGTTCTCCTTTTATTGAGATTTCTGATGAACAATTGCCTTTGATTTTGTCTTATTTTCAGGAAATGTATCGTCTTAATCAATCCAATTATCAATTGAGATATTTTAGTATTCGTAATCATTTATCTGCTATTTTTCATTATGTTTTAGAACAAAAAGTTGATGAAATACATGCGGTTGAATTGCCATCAAATGTGAGATTGTATAAGAAGTTTGATGAATTATTAAATAAACAATTTCCACTAGATTCACCTGCTCATCCACTTATTTTGAAAACACCCGCTGATTTTGCAACGAAATTAAATATTCATGTAAATCATCTCAACTCATCTGTGAAATCTGTAACAAAACAAACAACGACACAAATTATTAAACAGAAAATAGTTGAAGAAGCTAAAAACCTGTTGTTGTATACTGATTGGGATATTGCGCAAGTTGGTTATACATTAGGTTTTGAGGAACCTGCTCATTTTAATAATTTTTTTAAAAAACATACTTTAACTTCTCCATTAAAATTTAAACAAGAAAATTAATTTATTTGATTTTTGTAATTTTTTATTTGTCTTTTTTAATTCCTCAATTTCACATTCATTTTACTTTTGCATAGTAAAAAATGATTTATGTTGAGAGAAGCATCAGAAAAAAGGAAAAAAATTATAAGTATACTTGGTTTCTTTTCGATTCCAATTTCGGGATTTGTAACAGATATCTATTTGCCGTCATTTCCGTCGATGGCAAAATCGTTGATAGTTCCAGAAAGTAGTATTCAATTAACTCTGACTTGTTTTTTATTGAGTTATGGTTTATCTCAATTGTTTATTGGAAGTATTTTGGATGCAATTGGACGATATTATCCAAAAATTGTAGCATTATTTGTCGTATTAATCACAAGTTTAGTTATCGCGAGTACAGATAGCATTTTGTTGATTTGTTTTCTTCGAATTATTCAAGGAATTTCAGTTGCGATTATTGTTATTGCAACTCGAGCACTTTTTATTGATATTCATACACCAGAAAAGGCGAAACATTATTTAGGTTATTTCACGATTGTTTGGTCATGCGGACCTATTTTGGCTCCATTTTTAGGTGGATATTTAGAAAAGTTGTTCAATTGGCATGCGAATTTTTATTTTTTAGCTATTTACGCTGCTTTAATTTTAATTTTTGAATTGATTTTTAGTGGGGAAAGTATTGTTGAAAAGACTAAATTGAATTTGAAAAACGTTATTGATACTTATAGAATGATGCTTAGCAATCAATTATTTATAGTTGGAATTATGATACAGGCTGTTGCTTATTCTATTGTAATGATTTTCAATATTATTGGTCCGTTTTTAATTGAAAATACCTATCATTTTAATTCTGTAGTGATTGGTTATTCAACTTTAATTTTAGGTTTTTCGTGGATGATTGGCGGATTTGTAGGAAAGAAAAGAATGCATCTTGACTTTAAAGAAAGTATAGCTTTACCTATTATTGTACAATTAGTTTTGATTTCTCTTTTGATTATCGCAGGTTTCTTTGTTCAAAATCTATTTGTTTTATTATTCTTTGCGTTTTTCATTCATATTTGTTCGGGAATTTTATTCACATCATTCTTTACTTCAAATATGATGGCTTTTCCTAAAAATGCTGGTGTTGCTGGTGGTTTGATGGGAGGAATGACGTATATTATTACTTCGCTTACAAGTTTTATTATCTCAAGTACTGGTAAAGTTGATACTCAAAATGGGTTAGCAATCCGATACTTTATTTTTTCATTTCTATTATCTGTAATTATTTACGTTATGTATAGAATGAAGAAATCTACACGAAAAAAAGCTATAATCGTATAATTAAATCCGAGCGAATGCTCGGATTTTTAACATATTATTTTCTTTAAATACTCTTTTAAATCTTAAAACCAAATTCTTAAGGTTTATTAAACGTTTAAATTTCTTGTAACTATTACCTTTTTTATGACTTTTAGTTAAAGCTTTCTTAATTATTAAGTAACACCATATTGTGAGGTAAAAAATAATTTTGGGTTTCAAATAAAACATATACATGAAACTTAATTTATTTCAACTATCAGCAGTTGTTTTTGTGATGGGAGCAACTACTGCAGTTTATGCACAGGGAGATTTAGCAGGTATATCGGGAAAAATTACTGATGCTAATGGTTCGGATTTGCACAATGTAACCATTGTTGTGAAAAATGAATCGACAGGATTTACAGCTTCTACGAAAACGAATGAAAAAGGAGAGTATAACTTAAAGCAGTTGCCATTAGGTTCTCCTTATACAGTTACTATTATTTCGGAAGAACATGGTGAGGAGATCTTAGAAGGATATAGTTTGAATCAAGGAGATTTAATTTGGGTTCCGTTCAAATTTACAAATGGAACGACTGAATTGAATGAAGTGATGGTAAGTGGGCAAACTTTAAAAAGTTCTATTAAACAAGTTGGTGCGTCTACTTCTGTATCGGCAAAAGATTTACAAACTTTACCTGTAAATGGACGAAATTTCACTTCTTTAATAGATTTATCTCCGTTGAGCAATGGAACAAGTATTGGTGGTCAATTATCTTCGTCTGTTGATTATACGATAGATGGAATGTCTAATAGAGGTACTATTGCAGGAGGTTCTACTTCGTCTTCTTATTCTATTTCGATGGAAGCGATTCGTGAGTTTAAAGTGGTAACAAATGAATATGATGTAACAAACGGGCGTGCTGGTGGTGGAACAATTAGTACTGTTACAAAGTCTGGGACGAATAAAATGCAAGGAAGTGCATTTTTGTATGGTCGTACAGATTGGCTTTCGAGTCCGTATGATATTCGTGGAAATAAACGAGATAATGAGTTCTCTACTTATCAATATGGTTTTTCTTTGGGAGGACCAATTAAGAAAGATAAAGCGCACTTTTTTGTTGCTTGGGATAGACAAGTTGATAAACGTCCATTATTCATTGCAAATATTAATAATGAAAGTGATGAAGCTTTATTTAATGTAACGCAATCTACTTTAGATCAATTTTTGAGCATTGCGCGTGAAAAATATGGTGTTTCGAATAATCCTCAGTTTGGATCATTTAATAAGAATAAAGATACAAATGCTGCATTTTTACGTTTAGATTGGCAGATTAATGCGAGAAATTTATTAACGCTTCGTAATAATTTTGTACATGAAAAAGATTTATTATCAGAAGGAGATAATACAACAATCAATATGTACGAATCGTATATTGATCGTAAGAAAACTGATAATAGTTTGATGTTATCGTTGAGAACTGATATTAATGATGATATTACAAATGAATTAAAAGTTCAGTATTTTTTAGAGAACCAATCTGTATTAGCATCAAAGGAATTACCAACTGCATCTATTCCGCGTGCGATTGTAGAAGGAATTAGTTCTACGATTAATGGTAAAAATCAGTTTACAAATATTCAGTTAGGTGGACAACGCTTTTCTCCAGAATGGTTTAAAGGAGATGTTGTGCAATTGGTGAATAATATTTATATCAACCGAAATAATATCAAATATACTTTTGGTGGAGATTTCTCGTATTACAGAATGGTAAATGTGTATGGTAGTGAAATGAACGGACGTTTTTATTTTACTGGTATGGACAATTTTAAGAACATGACACCTTATCGTTATGCAAGAGAGATTAGATTGACGGATGATCCTTCTACAGTTATTAATCAACTAAGTTCTGCGGTTTATGGACAAATGGAAACAGAGCTTTCTCCTGGTTTAGACTTAATGGCTGGTTTGCGTGTAGAGAATATGCAATACTTGAATGGTGCAAACTACAATGAAATTGCTGATAAACAATTGGGTGTTAGAACTGATAATAAGATTAATACGTGGCAAATTCAACCTCGTTTTCAATTGACTTGGGATGTTAATCAAAATAGAAAAGATTTCGTAAAATTTGGTGGAGGTATTTTTGGTTCTTCACTTAATCCTTATTCTATGATTAATAATATGTTGTTTGATGGGACCAAGGTTGCTGCGGTAGATATTGAAGGTGCTTTAGTGCCAACGCCAGATTTTATTGGTTATAGACAAAATCCTGATACTGCTCCGGGAAAAGATTTGTTCAATAATCCTAATATTGAAAAATTAATCACAATAAATGCGAATAGTAAAGATGCGAAAGTGCCAACGGTGTATAAGTTAAATGCTTCTTATAACCATTTTTTTAGTGATCGTTTGCGTGTAGGAATTAGTGCTTATGCTAACTGGGCGCGTAACAACTATATGTATGTGGATCGTAATATGGTTGATGAACCATTTTTTAGAATTGCAGAAGAGGCGAATCGTGGTGTTTATGTGCCAGCGTCAACAATAAACCCTACAAATGGAGCTGCCAATTGGGTAAATGGACGTAAAACGAAAGACTTGGGTCGTGTTTTAGAATTAATTAGTGATGGTAAAAAAGATCAATATGCATTTGTGTTAGATGGTACGTATCGTTATTTCAAGGATGGACAGATTTCTGTTTCATATACTTGGAATGATTCGAAAGATAATACTTCTTATAATGGTAATGTTGCGAATACAGCGACGTTGAGTTTGATGGTTGCTGAAGATCCTCGAAATTTAAGTAAAATGAATTATTCTGATACACATTTCCGTCATAAACTGGTTGTGTATGGACAATCACCAACTTTTTGGGGAATGACTGCTGGTGTTCGTTTTAGTGGAATAGGAGGAACTCGTTATTCGTTGGCAGTGAATGGTAACATGAATGGAGATTTTGTGAATTCGAATGATTTGGCTTATATCTATGATCCAAATAGTGCATCAACACCAGATTATTTAAAGAAAGGAATTCAGGCAATTTTAGATAATCCAGAAGTAGAAAAACATACAAAAGATTATATCCGCAAAAGTTTTGGAAAAATAGCAGAAAGAAATGGAGGTATTAATGGGTTTGCTGGAACGTTTGATTTGCGTTTAACAAAGAAGTTCAATATTGTTGAGAAGCATAAATTTGAAGTTGGTTTTGATATTTTCAATGTAGCGAATTTATTGAGTAAAGATTGGGGTGTTGGTCCTCGTATTGGAAAGCAAAATATTTATTCAATTAAAAGTTTTGATGCGACAGAGAAGCATTTTGTATATAATGTAAATACTAATACAGGAAAAACAAGTTATGCGTTTAGTCCTTATCAAATTCAGATAGGATTTAGATATAGTTTTTAATTATCATTTTTATGAAAAGAATAATTAGTTTATTGAGTGTTTTAGCCACAGTTGCTGTGGCTAATGCTCAGTTGCATACGGTTGATATTAAGAGTTTTGATGAGTTGAAATCATATTTTGAACAAGATGAAAATAAACCTGTTATTATTTCGGGACATAGAGGAGGTATGATGCCTGGTTATCCTGAAAATAGTATTGAGGCTTTTGAGAAAACCTTGTCTATTATGCCTTCTTTTTTTGAGATAGATCCTCAACTTACAAAAGATTCTGTTCTTATTTTGATGCACGATGATACCTTGAATCGTACGACAAATATGCAAGGAAAGGTAAAAGATTATACCTATGCTGAAATAAAACATGCGAAATTAAAAGATAGGGAAGGAAAGTTGACTGATTTTAAAATTCCGACACTAAAAGAAGCTTTGGATTGGAGTCAAGGAAAAACTATTTTTCAATTGGATAATAAAGGTGTTCCGTATGCAACTTATGTGAAATTTCTGAAAGAAAATCCTTATCCTAATGTAGTTTTAGGTTTGCGAAAAGATGATGAGGTTGCTTATTATGCAAAACATCTTGAGTATGTAATGTTTATGAAACCTTTTCATTCGATGAAAGATGTTGAAAGTTTTGAGAAACTAAATGTTTCGTATGATAGAATGATTGCTTGGATTGGTTTGGAAGTGAAAGAAGAACAAAAAGAAATGATAGCTTATTTGCGTAAAAAAGGTGTTATGGTGATGATTGCCATTGCGCCTTCTACGGATAAATTGCCAACCGATATAGAAAGGGCAAGGGGTTATATTCAGCATTTAATTTCTCGACCAGATATTATTGAAACAGATTATCCTTCGCAATTCATTAACTACAAGTAATTTTATTAAAATATTTAGCAGAATACATCCTATTTGTTTCGAATAGGATTTTTTTTTGGTTAACTAAATTTATTTCAGTTGTGCATTTTTCATGTAAAAAGATTCTTTTCATTTTGTGATTTTAGAGTCTTGGATGATTACAGCCTTATTATCTTCTTGAGAGGCTATTTTCTTCATTTATACAACAAGCTTTGTGAGTTAAATGCTTAATATATGGTATTATATTTTATTTATTTGTAAATTAGTCATTATTAAATAATTACCAATGTGTATTGTTTTTATAAAAGCTGTAGTATGAAGGAAACAGAATTTACATTTTTGGAACTTCAGCAAATCTATGCGGAGTTTGTAGAACGTTATAGTACAAAGGATTTTAAATTGACTAAAGATGAGTTGATGACGGATCAAGAGGTTGCTGAATTGTTTGGTATATCTGAAAAGACTCTGGATAGGTGTCGCAAAAAAGGTGAGATTAAGTTTTTTAGATTAGGTTCTAAGAACTACTATTTGAGGAGTTTATTGTTTTTGGATATTTTGAAGAGGTATAATGATTGACAATTTTATGTGGGTCATTTAACTTTAATATTCCTAAGGCTAAATATGATTAGATTATTTTAGCCTTAGGAATATGTTTTTAAGTACTAATGGCACCTAAATAAACTGAGTTTGACACTTGGTCTTCTGTTTGTGAACGGAAGGCAATCCAAAAGTGTAGGGTTTTACCTATTTGAAAGTTGGATAGGCTTAAAGTGTAAGTTTCGTTCATTCGTTCTGTTGCATTTTCAATAAAAAATGTATTGTTTTCGTTTTCTACTGCTACTAATATTTGCAACATATCTGTAGCTGTGTCTGATGTGGGTGAAGCATTGTTCTGCCAGTTTATCTCGACCATTGCGGCTGATACTAAAGTAATAGATAATGGAATGGCGGCTAATAATGCACCTTTGGAGAAACAAATATTTTGGTAATTTGGTGTTATAGTGGCTGTTGAATAGTCTATTACAAGGTTTGTTGTGATGTTGGTAAACGCTTGATTGTAAGAAGATCGCATGCCTGTACGATAACCATAGTGTTTGCAAGCATAGGCTCTGTATGAGGTCATAAAGTCTATGGCAAGTTTCATTCTTTGCTGAACGAGTAATTGTTTTTCTGATGGTGCTTTGGTTCTTTTTTTAGGTCTGATTCTTGAAATCTCGTGACCATTTACATTTGCTACAACTATACGCCCTGTGCGTCCTGAAGAGCCTGCTAAAAGTGAATCATAAATTTTTCCCATTGTTTTATTTTTTTAGGGGTTATTATGCTAAAGTTCAGCAATATATATTGACAAAAATTCTATTTTCTTAAAATTTCTCTAATTGTCAGGTTTTTTCCTTATTTTTCTTTCTTTTTCCTTGGTTATCTGTTTTTGTCTTTTCTATTAATTGATTATCAATTGATTATAAGTTATGTACTGTTTTTATGTGTTTGTTTTTTCGATGATTCTTCGATAGTTCTTCGATGGTTTTATATCTATTCTATATTTGTTCTTCGATGTTTGTTCGATGTTTGTTCGATGAAGTTGAGTAGAAGTTTTTATGTAGAAAATATGTAGAAAATTTTCATAAAGTTTGTTTTGATTGGCTTTGTTTACAAAAAAATATAAGTGCAAATGATGTTATATTGACAAAAAAGGTGCTGCTATATAACTAAAAAATCCGAGCTATGAGCTCGGATTTTTTATGTGTGAATGTATAATTATTTTGCTTGTTTATCAATTTCGTTTTGAATTATTTGCCAATCATAGATTTGGAATGTTTTTCCATTGCTCATAGCAACAAAGAAACCTTTTGGGAATTTAGTTCCAAAATTGAAGTTTATAGCATCAGCTCCGTCACATTCGATAGTAGAAACTGGGATTTTAGCAATCAATTTGTGTTCATTCGGATTTGAAGCTTCACCTTGTCGTTTGTATACATTAAAATAATTTGCTTGTTGATCCGAAATTAAGATATAGCCATCTGTTGCATTGGTTTTATAAATTGCAATTCCTTCGTGGTCGCGTTTAAAATCTTTTTGCCCAAAAAATGCAATTTCTTCGTTTCCTTTTTCTGGATCAGCATAATATTTTCTAATTCCTGCTGTTTCGTCAGCATAATAAATAAAGCCTAATTCTTCGTCAACTGCAATGGCTTCAATCTCTTTATTACCCGAATAATTTCCAAATTTGCGTACTAAAGTTGCTTCTATTTTTCCGTTCTTGTTTTCTAATGCATATTGATGTAGGTATTCGCCACTTACACCATCTTTACGACCAACGATTGCATAAAACTTGTTGTTTTTGCTTTTGTAGAGCGCAATTCCCATTGGGTCTCGTAATGTTTCGTCTTTGAAAACTTCGACTCCGCCATTGTCAATCAATTTAAAATCTGGAAGCGAAACAATTCTAATTTTATTGTTTGCACGTTCGGTAAGTACTGCAATGTCTACGTTTTTTCCATTCAGAGGAAAACCGTACATAACATCTACATTATTTGGACGATTAAGTGGAACGATTTGGTTTACGATTTTACCATTCAAATCATAGGCATATAAACCGCCCGTTTCTTCTTGTTTATCTGTTCCAATAATAAGTGATTTTTCAGGATTCTGATAATTGATCCAAATTGCAGGATCATCAGTGTCATTTGGTGTTTGCTCTGTTGTAACAGTTGGTTTTACTGCATTTGTAGGAACTGGAGCCAGTTTAGAGGATTCACAAGAAAATAGAATAGTGAATAGTGATAATGTGATGAATATTTTTTTCATAATTGTTTAGAAATCAAACTTTAGACCTAAAGTAAAACGTGGTTGATAATATTCGAGTTGCATTGTTTGACTCGAAACTCCTTGGTAGTAACGTAAAGGTTGATTTGTTAAATTGTTTGCTTCTGCAAAAATTCGTAATTGCTTCGAGAATTTATACGACGCATTTGCATCTAAAAATAATTGTTTGTCATAGTAACTATCCTCGAAAGCATTTCCTCCAATTTCGTCTAAATAAGCGGCTGTATAATTAACCGAAATACGTGCAGAGAACTTTTTGTTCTCGAATGCTAACGAACCATTGAACATGTGTGGAGCTGTTTTAGGTAAATCAAGATCTTCTCTCAAATCACCATCTTCATTGGTAATTCCTTTGGCTTTCGAATCGGTGTATGTATAGTTAAGATAAATTCCCAAATGTTTGAAAAATTCGCCTGGAATAAAATCTAATTGACGCTGAAATGCAACCTCAAACCCAAAAACATTCACGTGATCTCAATTTCTAGCTTGTGTCATTTTCCAATTTTCTCCAGCAGGAACTGGGTTTGCTATGTCAGGAAAAAGCGTTTGGAAATCATTTGTTGTAAATGTATTGTTTTTGTAGGTATAGATGAAATCGTTTAATTTTTTGTAGAAAAATCCTCCCGAAACAATTCCGATATTTTCGAAATAGTTTTCAACCATCAAATCATAATTCATGGCATAGGTCGCTTTCAGATTTGGGTTACCTGCAAAAAGCTCTGCATCTTCTTTCAAAACACTTACAAAAGGCGCTAAACTGTAATAATTTGGTCGTGCAATACTTGTTGTGAAAGCTGCTCTCAGAATAAAATCATTTGTAAATTTATGTTTCAAAGAAAGACTTGGTAAAACATTGGTATAATCGTTTTTGTGCTTGATTTCTCCAATTAAATCTTCTTCATCTTGTACATAATTCCCTGTATAATCTATCGAAGTATTTTCGATACGAACACCAACTATTAAAGATGTTTTAGATGATAAATCTTGATCCCAACGAATATATCCTGCCGAAATATATTCTTTCGCTTTATATTTAGAGGCTAGATATTTAGAAGGCTCTAAGTTAGATTTGAATAGATTTGTATTGTTTAAATCTAAATTTCCTAATTGATGATTTGAATAGAAATATCCAGCTTGATATTTTTTACCAGCATTGAAACGATTGCTTGACCAATTTACAGGATTTTGAGTACTCAAATTTCCCATTTCATCTATGCTTTCGTATGAATAGAAAATATTTTCGCGCACTTTGTCTTTCAATCGAAGGCGACCACCAAAACGTAAACGTCCTTTCTGATTTGGGATAACACTTAAGGGAACTCTGAAATTAAGCTTTGCACCAAATTCTGTTTCATCTGTATAATTGTGCTGTTCTGATAACGAACTAACTTTGAATTTGGTCAAATCTTCTGCAGAAGTTGTTGTTACATTTGGATATTTTGCATCAGATAAATCTTCATTAAACGTAACACCTTTTGCACGATAATCAATGTAGCGCTCATTTGGTCTGTCTTCGCTCGCTTTTGAGTAAGAAACAGCCCAATCCATATCGATTTTTGGTGATAATAAATGCTCTCCTCGTAACGAAACATTGTAAACACGTTGATCTTCTAAACGCGTATTTTTATTGCGGTTATTATCAATTCCACCTTTTGTTTGGCGACGTATATTTCCTTTGTAAGTTCCTGTTTTTTCATCAAATTCTAAATCGCGATAAGTTACTCTATAACGATTTTCTCGGTCGTCACGCCAATTGTAAATAGCAGAAAGATCAATTCTATTGTTTTCATTAAACTTATAATCTGCCGAAAAAGACGCACTTCTTCTTACGCGTTGAATGTCATATTTACGAATCTGAAATTGTGACAAATAGGTTTTATTTTCATCTTTGTCCCAAACTGCTTCGATATTATCCGAACCAAAATTTTGAACCTGATAACTTCCTGAAACAACCACACCTAATTTCTTGTCAAAGAATCTATTTCCATATAAAAAAGCTGAATTGTACAAGCCTTTTTCGCGAATTGGTGCATAACCACCAGAAGCCGTTATAGAAATACGCTCTTTGTTTGGAACAGCACGCGTAATCAAATTTACAGCTCCACCAATTGCGTCTGCATCCATATCTGGTGTCAAAGTTTTGTTCACTTCGATAGATGAAATCATTTCCGCAGGAATCAAATCCATTTGTACATTTCGGTTATCACCTTCGGCAGATGGAATACGATCTCCATTTAACATGACCGAATTTAATTCAGGCGATAAACCTCTAATGATAATGTTTCTGGCTTCACCTTGATCGTTTTGCATTGTAACTCCAGTCACACGTTTTAACGCATCTCCGATGTTAGAATCTGGAAAACGACCAACTTGATCTGAAGAAATAATATTGGTAATATTTCCGTTATTTTTTTGTTGATTCAATGCTTTTGCTTGCCCTTTTAAATAATCTCCAACTATAACAACTTCATTTAGTTCATTGTAACCTGCGTTTAGAGAAAAATCAATAACGGCTGTTTTATTTTCGGTAACTTCTATTTGTTTTGAAATGGTTTCGTATCCCAAATAATCAATATAAATGGTATAAATACCAGGCGTAAGATTTAGAAATTGATAATTACCATTTTGGTCAGATACAGTATATTTATTGGAATTCTCGATGCGAATTGTAGCTCCTGGTAACGAAAATTGATCGTTAGAATCTATAACTTTTCCTGAGATAACGCCGCTTTGAGCCAAAACGAATGGACCTAGAATGAATAAGGAGAGTTTTAAAAGATGTTTCATTAGAAATTAAATTTCGTCAAAAATACACTTGCTATATATCTTAATTGTTAAATATTTATTAAGAAATATTTAACAATTATAAAATTACTTCAATGATTAGTATGTAATTTGATATTTAATCTAGCTTTTTACTAATTTTAGATGCGTAGTAATTGTTACTTTTGCATGAAATAAAACTTCTGATGTCGATTGCTGAATATTTAAAATTCAATCAAAAAATAAATTATAAAAACGAAATATTAGCCGGCTTAACTGTTGCTATGACAATGATTCCTGAATCGCTTTCGTTTGCAATTTTAGCTGGTTTATCACCTTTAATAGGTTTATATGGTGCATTTATCATGGGAATTGTAACGGCGGTTTTTGGAGGAAGACCAGCGATGGTTGCGGGTGGAGCAGGTGCTACCGTTATCACTTTAATCGCGTTGAATGCTACGTATGGTGAGCAATATATTTTTGCTGCGGTTGCTTTAGCAGGAGTTTTCCAGATAGTAGTTGGTGTTTTCAAATTAGGAAGATTTGTTCGTTTAATTCCTCAACCTGTTATGTATGGCTTTCTAAATGGTTTGGCGGTTGTTATTTTTATGTCACAAATAGAACAATTCAAATCAACTACGAATGGAATAACGAGTTGGTTGAGTGGTACACCTTTTTATACGATGGCTGGATTGACGCTAATTACAGTTCTGATAGTTTATTTCTTTCCGAAATTAACGAAAATTATTCCAGCTTCTTTGGTTGCAATTCTTGTGACTTTTCTATTGGTAATCGGATTTCATATTGATACAAAGACTGTTGGTGATATTGCGAGTATCAAAGGAGAACTGCCAAGTTTTCATATTCCGAGTGTTCCGTTTACGTTAGAAACCTTGAAAATTATTTTGCCTTATTCGATTATTATGGGTTCGGTTGGGTTAATTGAAACTTTGCTAACGCTTACTTTGGTGGATGAGGTGACTGAAACGAAAGGTTCGTCGAATAAAGAATGTTTGGCGCAAGGTGCTGCAAATATTACAAATGGTTTTTTCGGTGGAATGGGAGGTTGTGCAATGATTGCTCAGACATTTGTTAATTTAGATGCAGGTTCTCGTTCGAGATTAGGACCAGCAATTGGTGCAATTACAATCTTGATTATTATTCTAATTGGTGCTCCAGTGATTGAGAAAATTCCAATGGCAGCACTTGTTGGTGTAATGATGATGGTTGCGATTTCGACTTTTAAATGGGGATTTTTTAAATTAATAACAAAAATGCCAAAATCGGATGTGTTTGTAAGTATTTTGGTGGCGATTATCACGATTGTGTTACATAACCTTGCTTTGGCTGTTTTTGTAGGTGTTATCGTTTCGGCTTTGGTTTTTGCTTGGGATAATGCTAAACGTATTCGAGCACGTAAATTTGTTGATGAAAATGGACGAAAAATATATGAGATTTATGGACCACTTTTCTTTGGTTCGACTTCTACTTTTTTAGAGAAATTTGAAATTAATTCTGATCCAAGAATAATTGTTATAGATTTGAAAGAGAGTAGAATAGTTGATATGAGTGCAATTGAATCTTTACATATTATTACATCTAAATATGCACAACAAGATAAAATTGTAATTTTGCGACATTTGAGTAAAGATTCTATTCGATTATTAGAAAATGCAAAAAGCGTTATTGAGGTAAATATCGAAGAAGATCCAACTTATAATGTGATGCCGAAATAAAAAAGTCAGCTTTTTAGAAGCTGACTTTTTTTATAAATATCGTTCATTAATTACATTCATATGATGGATGGAATGACCAGCCATTACATAACCGATTTTCTCAACAGAATACTCTCGATTACCAACTTTTCCTATTTTGTTTAAAGTTTGATCATTAAAAGATTCAAACTGAAAGTAAGTTGCTTTCATCAAATTAGTCCATTCTTTTATCAATTCTTCAGGCTTTCTTTCATTTGCATTCGAAGTCAATACATAGGCATTTTCATCAAAGAAACTCAACGTTTGCGAATCTTCTCTCGCAATATGTTGCGCACGATAAGAAAAAATACGTTCACAATCTATACAATGTTGTATCATTTCTTTGATAGTCCATTTTCCTTCTGCATACGCATAATCCCATTTATCTAATTCTGTTACAATTATTAATGTTTTCTTGATATCAGCAATACGTGTCTGTAAAGCATCTACAACTTCTATTCCATCGTAAATAGAAGTATAATTGTCGTGGTTTATTGTATTCATTTTTCAGTAATTTTTTACAATTTAAGGATAATTTGATGGAGTTATTTTAAGTATTTGTTAAAAATAAACCTTCATTTTTTTGAATTTATTTCCGATTTTAATAAAAAAATACGATTCTTTTAGAAATTTAGAATCTTGTATCTGATAAATTTATTTTCCTGAAAATCGTTGTTAAGTTTGAGTTGGAAAGTAATTTTAAAAACATAGAATATAAGCACATGATTTCTAACTTATCATACTCAAGTGGGGCATCACAATATCCTCTTTTAGGAGAAACGATTGGCGAAAATTTACGAAATACAGTTGCAAAATATCCGCAGCAAGAGGCTTTGGTTTGCGTTGATCAAAATTATAGAGCGACGTACACAGAGTTTTATTCACAAACTGAACAAATTTCAAAATCATTGATTGCTATTGGTCTGCAAAAAGGTGATCGCGTAGGTATTTGGGCACCAAATCGTGCAGAATGGACGTTGTTACAATATGCAACGGCTCGTGTGGGAATGATTTTGGTTAATTTGAATCCTGCTTATCGCGAAAATGAACTCGAATTTGTATTAAATCAAGCTGAAATTTCTGCTGTTTTTGCTGCTTTAAGTTTCAAAACAAGTGAATATAAAGTGATGTTGAACAATGTAAAAGACAATGCGAAATCACTAAAACATATTATCATTTTTGAAGAAAATTGGGATAATTTCTTGATCGAAGGAGAAGAAATTTCGACTTCAGAAGTTCATCAAATAGAGCAAGCTGTTCAGTTTGATGACGCTGTAAATATTCAGTATACTTCGGGAACAACTGGCTTTCCAAAAGGAGTAACGTTAACGCATCATAATTTATTGAACAATGGATTTTTTATCGGTGTTCGATTAAATTATACACATCGTGATCGTGTTTGTATTCCTGTTCCGTTTTATCATTGTTTTGGAATGGTGATCGGCAATATGGCGTGTACTTCTCATGGCGCTTGTATGGTGATTCCTTCGGATAGTTTTGATCCTGCAAAGACTTTAAATGCAGTCGAAATGGAAAAATGTACATCGCTATATGGAGTTCCGACTATGTTTATTGCGGAATTAGAATTACCAAATTTTGATCGTTTTGATTTAACATCTTTGAGAACAGGTGTAATGGCTGGATCGCCTTGTCCGATTGAAATCATGAAGAAAGTGCAAGCTAAAATGAATATGAAAGAAGTTTCAATTTGTTATGGAATGACAGAAACTTCGCCAGTTTCTACACAAACCATTATCGGAACGCCTTTAGAAAAGCAAGTTTCGACGGTTGGAACGGTTCAAGACCATTTAGAAATTAAGATTATTGATCCGCAAACAGGAGATATTTTACCTCGCGGAATTGCTGGTGAATTTTGTACAAGAGGTTATTCGGTCATGCAAAAATATTGGAACAATCCAGAAGCAACTGCGCAAGTTATTGACGAAAATAATTGGTTGCATACTGGTGATTTAGCGACAATGGATGTAGATGGATACATCAACATTACGGGACGCATTAAAGATATTATCATTAGAGGAGGAGAAAATATTTCACCAAAAGAGATTGAAGATTTTTTGTACGAACATGAATCAATTTCTGATGTTCAAATTATTGGTGTTCCAAGTATCAAATACGGAGAAGAGGTAATGGCTTGGGTGAAAGTGAAAGATGGAATTACTGTAACCGAAGACGAATTGAAGGCTTATTGTTTATCCATCGCTCATTTCAAACGTCCTAAATATTGGAAATTTGTACAAGAATTTCCAATGACCATTTCAGGAAAAATTCGAAAAATAGAAATGAGAGAAGTTTCTATAAAAGAATTAGGTTTAGAAAATGCACGAAAAGTGAAAACATCTTAAAAAAAGTATTAAAATCTATATCAAAAGTAGACTCAAAAATAATAATTTCAATTATCTTTGAGTCTATTTTAATTTATAAAAATAAACGATCTAAACGATGTCAAATATCTTATTAATCGAAGATGAACAGGCAATCCGCAACGTTTTGAAAAGCATTTTAATGGACGAAAATCCTAAATGGAATGTGGATGAAGCTGAAAACGGAGCTGTTGGGCTTGAAAAAATAAAAGAAAAAGAATACGACTTAATTATAAGTGATATAAAAATGCCATTGAAAGATGGAATGGAGGTTTTGTCAGAAGCGATGGAATATAATCCAGACCTAACAATGGTGATGATTACGGGGCACGGAGATGTTGATTTGGCTGTTGATGCAATCAAAAAAGGTGCGTACGATTTTATTCCAAAACCTCCAGATCTTAATAAATTATTGACGACTGTTCGCAATGCTTTAGACCGTAAATCGTTGATGTCTTCAAATAAAGAATTGAAGAAAGAAAATAAAGCATTAAAGAAAAAAGTTGCGAAGAAATACGAAATGATTGGTGATGCTCCTGCAATTGCAGAAGTGAAACAAATCATTGATAAAGTGGCTGCTACAGACGCTCGCGTATTGATTCTTGGTCCAAATGGAACTGGAAAAGAGTTGGTTGCACATCATTTACACGAAAAAAGTGATCGTAATGTAAAACCTTTGGTTGAAGTGAATTGTGCGGCAATTCCTGCTGAATTAATTGAAAGTGAGTTATTTGGTCACGTAAAAGGTTCGTTTACAGGAGCTGTTAAAGACAAGCAAGGTAAGTTTGAATTGGCAAATGAAGGAACAATTTTCTTAGATGAAATAGGGGATATGAGTCTTTCTGCTCAAGCAAAAGTTTTGCGCGCGCTACAAGAAGGAAAAGTTTCTCCAGTTGGTTCTGAGAAAGAAATTAATGTGAATGTTCGTGTGATTGCGGCAACAAATAAAGACTTACGAAAAGAGATTGAAGAAGGTCGTTTTCGCGAGGATTTATACCATCGTTTGGCGGTAATTATTATTAATGTTCCTGCGCTTAATGATCGTAAAGATGACATTCCTTTGTTGGTAGAACATTTTGTAAAAGATACAACAAGTCAAAAATCTTTTGATAATTCGGCTTATGATGCGCTGAAAGAATTGGATTGGACAGGTAATATTCGTGAGTTGAGAAATGTTGTTGAACGTTTATTGATTTTGGGTGATAATCCAATTTCTAGAAAAGACGTTGAGCAATTCGTGAAAAAATAATTCATCTCAGATGAAAAAAATTGTCTTTCTTCTATTTATCAGCCAATTCTTTTTATTTTCATGTAAAAAGGATAATGTAGAAGTTGATAAAAGTTCGGATGGTTTGTCGCATGAAGATGTATTGTCTTTAGAGAAAAATTCTGTTTTTACGAGCGAAACGCTTATTTACAAAGGAGTTTTTGAAGGAAAATATTTTGGAGATAAAATCGTTCTGAAATTAGCAGATGACAAATTTACTGCTGAGTACAAAGGTCAATCTTATGATGGAGAATTGTTCAAAAAAGACGATGGATCGTTGATGGAAATCGATTCAAAAAAGAAAAAATTACCTTTTCAATTTTTACGTTGGTCAGACAATTCGGAGATTATGATTCTCAATGAAGATGGAATGGCTGATGATAATGGTGAAAATTATTTAACAAGAATTTCAGATAAATGAAAATAAAATTTACGTGGATTTTAAGTCTTATTGCAATTACTTTTTTAGTAAGTTGTAATTCTTCTTCAGCCAGTAAAAATGATGAATTAGGAAAACGTTTTTTCGAAAATTATTCATCTCGAAAAGATTATAAAAAAATGTTATCTTTTTACAACGATAGTTTGGTATATGAAAATGTGGCGCAATATTCAGGAGGTTCTACGGTAGATCCGCGTCATTTATTGAATGATATTATTCGTTGGAGTGATCAAACAATGCAATATGAAAACAATAAATTATTGAAAGTAAATGAATTATTTTCTAACGATTCGATGATTATTGCAAACGGAGAATTTTCGCCTTATACATACAATGGAATGAAATTTCCAGCAATGAAATTCACGACATATTTGTATTTAGATCAAAATTCTAAAATCAAAAAACAAGTCGATTGGTTCAATTATCCGATTGAGGATATTATAGAGTTGTATCAATTGCAACAAGGTCAAGACAAAATAAAATTAGATAAACAATAGTTTTAATAAATCCAGTTAGAGTTTTTTAACTGGATTTTTTTATTTTTAGATATGATAAGAATTGCCGTAGAAAATGATATTCCTGAATTGAAAAGAATGATGATAAAATTGTTACAACATCATCAAGAGTTTAATGCGTTGTATCAGATAGATTTGACTTACAAACATGATATTGATGATTTTTTCAAAGGAATTTTACAACAACAAAACATAAAAGTATTTGTAGACGAAATAGAAAATCAGTTGGCGGGATATATTATTTGTTCGAAACATCTTCGTCCGAAATATTTTGCTATTAAATCAAAAGGAAGAATAGATTCGTTGTATATTGATGCAAATTATCGCAATCAAAATATCGCTTCTAAATTAGTTAAAGAAGCGATAAATTTCTTGAACGATCAAGCCTATATTGAATTAGAATTTACAGCTGAAAATCAATCTGCAAAAGGCTTTTGGCTGAAAAAAGGTTTTGAGATTTTGAATCATCAATGTATTTTAAAATTGAATTAATTACAAGAAAAAAGCCATTGTACAAACCATCAAAGCTGTAATTCCTGTATAAAAAAGTCCGATAATTACAATATAACCCAACTTGCGATGAATCGTTGAAAATCTTCCAGGTAATTGTTTTTTCTTATTTTGATTTTTTGATTTGAAAATTGTAAAAGCCCAAACAATATACGTTAAAACAGCACCAATAATATGCGACCAAAGTGTGGTATGAAAAAATGTTGTCGCTAAATATGGACTCACTTTTACCAAACTACCAGAACCTCCAGAAAAACGAATTGTCAATTCCAAGAAAATAACGCCTGTAACACAAACATAAAATAAGTTTTTTTGAACTTTTATATGTTGCTCATATTTTCCTTGTTTTACTAATTTTACCGCATACAAAGCAATAAAAGGAGCAAATATTGATAAAATTAACATGCCGTAAACGACGATTTGACTAATTGACATCATGAAATAATTTTTATTCAAAAGTATTTGTCACAACGGAATTGGACAATTTTTTTAGACGAACTACAAATTTTTCACGACCAAATTAGTTCACTTTCCAAAAGCTTTTTCGTTACTTCGCTAAAAGTTTTGAAGATGCAAGATTTCGTAAAAAAATATCCTCTTATTTTCCATTTATTGGGATGGATCGGAATTGCATTTATCTTTTTCATCATTTTTCCGCTTACCTATCGCATTAATTTACCACTAGAACACTACGTTTATCATGCAATTTTACTTGTCTTTTTAATGATATTGTATTATTTGAATGTAGGTTTTTTATTGCCAAAAATTAGTTGGAGAAAAAACGGTGTTTTATACATTTTAACGTTAATAATTTTGACTATTTTTCTGATTCTTGTAATGAATCAAGTGGAAGAAATGTTGCAATTAAATCAAAAACTTCATCAAATATTACATCCAAATCAGCCAACAAATGCGAAGCAAAATTCATTTTTCATTTCGATTTATATTTCAATTTTTGCTTTAATTATTTTCGCGATTGGAATTTCATCTCATTTGATTAAAAATTGGAACAAAGAAGAAAAGAAAAAACTTTTGTTGAAAGAAGAAAAAACCAAAGCAGAATTAAGTGTTTTGAAAGCGCAAATTAATCCACATTTCTTTTTCAATACATTAAATACGATTCATTCGTTAACTTATTTTGAAGTTGAGAAGTCGAGAATTGCAATTCAGAAAATGGCTAAAATGATGCGTTTTGTGTTGAATGAAGAGCAAAATGATATAGTTTTGCTGAAAGATGAAATTAGTTTTATCGAGAATTATATTGATTTGATGCGTTTTCGGATTCCAGGAAATTTAACGTTAAAAGTTGAGATTTCTACTTCTGAAAATGAGTTAGAAATTGCACCAATGATATTGTTGACGTTTATAGAAAATGCTTTTCAATATGGAATTTCAACGACGAAAGATTGTGAAATTTGTTTGAAGATTAAAGTTGAAAATGGATTATTAATTTTAGAAACAACAAATGAAATCTTTGAAAATAAACGCGTTAATCGTTCTAAAAATATTGGAATTCAAAATACGATAAAACGTTTAGAAATTATGTATTCATCAAATTATGAATATGTAGTGAAGATAGAATCAAATGTTTACAATTGTTTACTAAAAATTAAGTTGAAATGAAATTAACCTGTATAGCGATTGATGATGAGCCTTTAGCGTTGAAATTATTAGAGAATTTTATTCATCATTCTGATGATTTAGAGTTGCTTGCGTGTTTTAATTCTTCTCAATCTGCCCAATTATTTCTTCTTGAAAATCAAGTTGATTGTATTTTTTTGGATATTGAAATGCCAGAGTTAAATGGAATTGATTTTGTAAAATCGTTGTCAGAAAATAATGTAAAAACGTCAATAGTTTTTGTGTCTGCTTATAGCAATTATGCAATAGAAGGTTTTAAAGTTTCGGCAACAGATTTTTTGCTTAAACCTTATAGTTTTGAAGATTTCGAAAGAACAGTTTCTAAAATAAAACATCAAAAAAATCTTGAAAATTTATTGAAACAAAACGATGATATTTTTATTAAAATTGATGCAAAACAAGTGAAAATAAAGCTTTCGTCTATTTTGTATATCGAAAGTATGAAAGATTATTTGAAAATATATTCTGAGGAAAAGGAGTTACCGTATATTCCGTTGATGACACTGAAAAAAATGAAAGAAAATTTACCAGAAAATTTCATTCAGATTAATCGTTCGCATATTGTCAATTTCAACAAAGTGACTTCTTTTGGGAAAAATCATTTAATAATAGGAAAGAAAGAGTTTAATTTATCAGAGAAATATAAATCTGATTTTGAGAAGTATATCAAATAAAAAAGCTCCAAAATTTTGGAGCTCGTAATTATTATTTAACTATTATTGTTCTGAGTTAAAGTAGACTTTATAATAATACATTTTCTTTTCTTCGTCAAAACCGCGTTCCAAATATTCTTCGGCTGCATCAGGATTTGTCAAATCTAATTTGATGTTAATCTTTGTATCTAATTTAATTTCACTTTTGATTTTCTTTGATTCTTTCATCAAAGTTGGAACCGAAACTTCAAAAGCTTCTACAAATTCAACACGATTATTTTCGCTGTAATCTTTCTTATATTCTTTGAATTCGTCAATAATTTCGAAAGGTTTCAACACTTGATCTTCAAAAATTTCATTTGTTACAACTTCATTCGAATTCAACACATTTATCGAATTTGAGATAAATTCTGCTTGTTGTTTTTTGTCAGTTTTATCCAAAAGAAAATCATTCGAGAAATCTGTAATCAACTCCATATATTTCTTCGTATGGTAATTGTTGTCCTTAATCAAATCAATTTCTAAGAAATTTTTCTTCCAATATTCTGACTCCACATTTTTATCATCGATAGAGTAGACGCGGAAACCTTCGTCGCGATAAGCATCAAGAATAAGACAGGCTTTGTCGATTCCTTCTAACTTATAACCTTTCCAAATGTTGTAATCTAAACCACGCGATTCGTCGAAACGCAAGAATTTTTTCTTATTCTCTAATTTATAAATTCCAATTCCACGACAAGGAATTCCGTCGAACATCATATTCTCGAAAAGCGCAATAAAAACTTCACCACTTTTGATCTGTGGATGCAATGATTTTTCGTATAAATGACTTAAAACTTCTTGCGAAAAATCGATAAAATCTGTTTCTTCATCAAACATTTGCTTGCATTGATTATACAAAACATTAAATTCTAACTTTTCTGTATAATGCGTGAAACGATTAATTTCGAGCGTTTTTTTGAACGGACTTAATAAGAAAGGAACCAATTGTTCTTCCTTAGATTCGTCGTATTCTAGTGTTTTATCGGCAAAAATGTTAGCTTCTTCTCGAACTTTATGTCCAACTTTTTGTAAACTAATAAAGGCGATGTAAGCATTTTTAACGTCAATCATTTTATATAATTTCTTAAAAACAAAAGTAATCAATTCACAAATCAATACAAACGATGTCAGGAATAAAAATATTTAACAAAATTGTCAAACAAAATTGTTAATGCAATTCCTTGAATTTGAATAGCTTATAAATTATTTTGATTATTATAACATTTTCTATGGTTTAAACTTATAATTATGGCACGGAAATAGTATTAGGAGAAATGTCTTAATTTATTAAAAAGTTGGATGATGAAAAAAATTAGATTTACACTTTTAGGAGTAGCTTTTACAGCCATGTTAGCTGTTGGTGTAAATGCTCAAGATAGAGGTCAAAGAGGTGGTGAGAGAAGTTCTTCTTCAAGAGAAGCAACTTCAAGAAGTCAAGGAAATGGACGCTCTGAAATGGCTAGAACAGAAAATAGAACTAGTCGTATTGAAGGAAATAGAACAGAAAGAATAGATCGCGGTAATTCTACGAATGAATCTTGGAAAAACTCTACAAATAGAACAGAACGTGAAACGAGTACACGTATAGATAGAAACAATACAGCGATTGTAAGTAGTAGACCAAGTTCTAACAAAGATTGGAATAATAGTAGAAATAACAGAGAAAATAGCCAAGGAAATCAAGGCAACAGATCTGAGAGTTTAAAAAACAGAGATTTCTACAACAATCCAGTTCGTATAAATTCTAGTTCATACAACAGAGGAAACCGACCAGTTTCTAATGTGAATGTAAGAAACTATAACAAGTATTCGTACAACAGTTATAATTTCTACGGAAACAACGGTATTTACTATCGTCCTTATAACAATGGATATGTGAGATATATGCCATACGTAGGATTTAGAATTAATATTTTACCAGTAGGTTATGTAACAATTAATATTGGTAATAGAAATCCATATTATTTCTACGAAGGAGTTTATTACAGCCCTAATAGAAATTATTATGAAGTAGTTCAAGCTCCTCTAGGTGCTATCGTATATGCTTTACCAGCAGGATATGAAAGAGTAGATTATGGAGGAGAATATCTGTACGAATTTGGAGGTGTTTTGTACCAAAAAATTTACAACAGAGGAACAAGAGCTTATCAAGTAGTAGGTTATTTAGATTAGTATAGGTTTTAGTAGTTAAGTAAAAGCCCAAACAGATCATCTGTTTGGGCTTTTCATTTGTAGCGAAGAGCAGAATCGAACTGCCGACCTCAGGGTTATGAATCCTGCGCTCTAACCATCTGAGCTACCTCGCCTAAATTTTAATTTTTGCAAAGGTAATTTTTTTTTTGATTTTATAACAAAACTTATTTTGATTTTCTTTGGTAGATACAATTCATTTTATATCTTGCGACTTCAATAAAATAGAATTATGCCAAAAAAGAAATATCAAGTAGAATTTTCAATCAAGTCTTCACCGTCTTTGCTATATAACTATATTTCAAACCCTTCAGGTTTATCAGAATGGTTTGCAGATAATGTAAATTCTCGTGGAGAAAAATATACTTTTATTTGGGATGGACACGAAGAATCTGCATTTTTGATGAAATCTAAGCAAGATGGATACGTGCGCTTTCAATGGGAATATGATGAAGATACAAAATATTTCTTCGAATTAACAATTGTAGAAGACGATTTAACGAACGATGTATCATTAGTTATTACAGATTTTGCTGATGAAGACGAAGTAGAAGAATCAAAACAATTGTGGGAAAGTCAAATTGAAGATCTTAAAAAAATCTTAGGATCTGTTTAAAATCTATTATTTTGAAAATTAACTTAGGTGGCGTTATCGTCGAAAAAGCAAATGCAGAAATAGGAATTCAGAACAGAGCTTTTCGTAATGGTGATGCTGTAAAAGAAATTTTACGATTTGTAAATGGTGAAATTATTGATTGGGAAGATCATTATTTCAATCTAATGGCTTCTATGCGCATTTACCGCATGAATATTCCGTTGGATTTTACACCAGAATTTTTTCAAGAACAAATCAATTTATTAGCAGAAGCAAATCAATCGAAATCAGGAAAAGTAGAATTTTTTGCTTTCAGAAATGATGAGGAAGATTATCTAAAAGCATCCATCAATTATTTGATTTCTATCGAAAATAGTGAAAATGATTGGGAGTTTTTACAAGCTGAAAACGAGATTGATGTGTACAAAGATTATGCAATCAATACTGCTTTTTATTCACTTGTGAATACGTATCGTCCAGAAGAAAATATTGCAGAAATCTATCGTTTAGAGAATGATTATGCTGATATTATTTTGCTAAATGCAAACAAAAAAATGGCACGTTCATTACGAGGAAATATTTTTGTGGTGAATGGAGAAACGATTCGTACACCGAAAAAAGAAGAAGGTGTTATTACAAGTGTTTTGAGAAATAATTTCATTACAAAAATTAATAAAGCCGAAGAATTTAAAGTAGAAGAAGTAGAAATTTTTCCATTCGAAATTCAGAAAGCAGAAGAAGTTTTTATTTTGATTGATGGAGTTGGAATTTTACCAATTACCAAAAATCGTAAAAAAGAATACACTTTAAATAAAACAAAATCGATTTTTAAGTATTTATAATTGATTAATTCATAGAAGGATCAGCGGGGGTGTTTAGCCAAATTAAGTTCTCACCTCCAAGCTGTTTCATCAATTTTTTCCACAAATCAGCATCCCAACGCTCAAAAATATCAAAATCCAAATCCGTTACAGCCCACGAATTATTGTTTAATTCATCTTTGATTTGCTTTGGTGCCCAACCACAATATCCAATAAAAAACTTGATTTCATCTTGACTAATCAAATTCTGATTTACTGCATCACGCACATCTTCATACACGCCAGACCAATATAAATTTTCAGTAATTTTTTCACTATTTCTGATTAAATCAGGTCGTTTGTGAATATAATAGATGTTTTCTTTATCGACAGGTCCACCTTCAAAAACAATAGATGCAGACTCCATTTCAGATACAAAAATACTAATCGGAATATGAGAAGAATGATTAAGAATAAAACCAATACTTCCAGATTCTAAGTGTTCTGTAATTAAAATTACACTTCTCTGAAAAATATCGTTACTTAATGTTGGTTTTGCGACCAAAATAGCTCCTTTTTTTATACTTTTGATAGACATTTTTGTTTCGGTTTTGTTACGTAAATCTTAACGAAATATACAATTAGCTGTTTAAAAATATAAAATAATCATTAATGAAACAAGATTTAAGTTATAAAAGAAAAGTTTACGAAAAACAGTCGATGAATTTTGATTCGTTAAGAGAAAATCCGATCGAACAATTTCGTGATTGGTTTCTGCAAGCTGAAGAATCGGATGGAGTGGATGAAGCAAATGCGATGTCTGTTGCAACGATTGGTGAAGATGGATTTCCGAGAACGCGTGTTGTTTTATTGAAAAGATATACGGACGAAGGTTTTATTTTTTATACGAATTATAACAGTCAGAAAGGAAAAGCTTTATTAGAAAATCCGAAAGTTTGTTTGTCATTTTTTTGGCCATTTCTAGAAAGACAGATTATTATAAAAGGTGTGGCTGAAAAAACTTCGGATAATAATTCGGATGGATATTTCGAAACACGTCCAAGAAGTAGCCAGTTAGGTGCTTGGATTTCGGCGCAAAGTTCTGTGATTGATGAGCACGAAGATTTGACGGCAGAGGAATTGGAATTAGAGAAAAAATACGAAGGAAAAGAAATTCCGCGCCCAGCACATTGGGGAGGTTTCTTGATTCGCCCAACAGAAATAGAGTTTTGGCAAGGACGTCCAAGTCGTTTACACGATAGAGTTCGTTATGTTTTACAAGACGATTTTGATTGGAAAAAAGAGCGTTTAGCTCCTTAAAATATAAAACAAAAGCCTCTAATTAAGAGGCTTTTGTTTTTGATGTATAGTTTAACAATGGTTCGTATTCTTTTAGAAAAGCAGATTTCTTTTGAAACAATAAGTTATTTGAAACTTGATCTACAAAGTATAAATTTTCAATCAAATTCTCAAAAGCATTGTTGTTATAACCTGTAGAGTCAAAAAAGAAAATCCAATCTTCATCTATAAAATATTGCGCATTTTCAACTTTTCGAATTGTTATTTTTTCCTTTGCTATTTCACTTTGTAGAATATCTTTTGTTACATTTTTTAGTTGTTCAACTTGATCATTCAAAACTGTTAAAGCCTCAATTCTTAGCTTTTCGTGAATAGGTTTTGTTGCAAAATTAATATGAGTTCTAATTTCATCTACCAATTGAATATTCGCTGATAAATCTGCTTCAACTTTGATACAATCTTCTAATAAAATAGCTTTTTGTTCATCTAAATTAGATCTGAAAAATATTTTGATATTGTCTAAATATTCAGAAAACTCAGCTTCTTTTTCCTTATTTATTTGCTCCAATTCTTCTTTAACTTTCAGTACATCTTGTTTTTTATTGTAAACAACATTGTTGTATTTGAATGGTTGCGGCTTTTTTTGACTGGAAAAAAAATCTAATTGCAATAAATCAATTTGTAAAGCTAAATATTGTTTTGCAACTATAATATTTTCATCCGAAAACAATTCATTCGTAGGAATATTTTGTTGTTTATCCGTTAAATCAGCTTTTTTAATTCGATCAAAAGGTAAATCATAATTTGAAAAAAAATGATTGTAAACTTTAGGGTAATTGTATTTATTATGAATGCTTTTAAACGTTTCAATAAATTCTGAATTGTCTATTTCATTGACACGATATAAATTTAATTGAAAGAAAAAATTGAATGTAAATTCTTCTTCAAATTCATTATTTTTTTGAAGTAATGTAATGGCTTTTGGAGATTTGTCTATCTCAGAATGATGATTTGTAGACGCTATATTTGCTAAACGTTTGTCCATTTCTGGATGCGTCGACCATAAATCTTCAAATTGTAGTAAAGAATGATTTTGATTAAATTCATTAATTCCAACAATTGCTAAATTATTTTCTAAAGAAAGTTCGTAATCATCGATATAAAAGTCAACTAATTGATTCATATTTTGATAAATATTAGTCGAAAACTTTTTATCATCTTGTAAACTTGTATAAAAATTGGCTAATTCTTGGTAAACAAATTGATACAATTCTATTCTCAATAATGGTTTGCTCATCGTCTCAATTCCCACAACATTTGTTGCAATTTGATCCGCATGAAATTCCATTTCTCGACTTAATTTTAGATAATTAAATTCTAATTTTTTGTGAATTATTTTCAAAATAGATTCAATCATTTTATTGTAAGCAACAGCGCCCATCGAGATAAAACCAACAATTCCATTAATTTGACCTAAGTTATCGACATCAAATCTCAAGGTTTGATTACTGTATAAAATATCTTCCATAATTTTGGTCGCATTTCCAACATGACTACCAATTGTCATTGATTTTTGAGAAAAATGCCCAAATTCGTGCGCAATTATTCCTTTTAATTCGTTTTGAGAAATACCATGAAGCAAACCAATACCAATCGACAAATTTTTTCTCGTCGGAAAAACTAAACTTTGCAAATTGTTCGAATAGGAAACATATGCATTTACATCATCAATAATAAATACTTTTTTTGGATGTTTTGTGCCAACTTTATCTGCGGTTTCTTTTATTAATTTGAATAATTCTGGTTGATCTATTTCAAAAATTTCAATTCCATTTGTAGCTGTTTTTTTGAAAATATTCAGAATAAATTTAATATTATAGTAAACGATTAAACCTCCTAAAGCCAATAGTCCCAAACCTAAAATAATGGTAATCCACATTGGTTTTGCAATGACAATAGCGATTCCTCCACAAACACAAATTATAAAAATGATGATGCTCAAAATTGTAGAAAAGAAAAGAGTAATCAAGAAAAGAGCAATCCAAACTGCTGATTTTTTTTGCGCCTTTTTGTACGTTTCAGAAACGTTTATTTTAAAAGAATTCATAGTGTTAATTAAAGTTTCGAATATAAAAAAACCTGATGAAATTTCATCAGGTTTTTTCTATATCATTTTATTGTTGATTATTTATTAAACTCTTGTGCAGTTTTACGAATAATCGCTAAACATTCGTGTAATTGTTCTTCGTTCATCACTAAAGGAGGAGCGAAACGAATGATGTTTCCGTGTGTAGGTTTGGCTAATAATCCGTTGTCTTTCATTGCAACACAGAAATTCCATGCTGTTTCAGATTCTGGTGTATCGTTGATTAAAATTGCATTTAATAAACCTTTTCCACGAACTGATTTGAATAATGGAAATTCTTCAGCCATTTTCGTGATTTCTGTTCTAAAAATTTGTCCTAATTTTTCAGAATTTTCAGCTAATTTTTCGTCCAAAACAACTTGCAAAGCTTCTGTAGCAACAGCCGCAGCTAATGGATTACCTCCATAAGTAGAACCGTGTTGTCCTGGTTTGATGACATTCATTATTTCATCATTTGCTAAAACTGCAGATACTGGATAAGCTCCACCTGAAACGGCTTTACCTAAGATTAAAACATCAGCATCAATATTTTCGTGATCGATTGCTAACATTTTTCCTGTACGTGCGATTCCTGTTTGAATTTCGTCCGCGATAAATAAAACATTATGTTGTTTACATAATTCTTCACAAGCTTTCAAATATCCTTCAGAAGGTACATTAACACCAGCTTCTCCTTGAATTGGTTCTACTAAGAATCCACAAATTTTATCTGCTTTTTCTTCTAAAATTTGTTTCAAAGCTTCAACATCATTGTATTCTACAGCTTCGAAACCACTTGTGTAAGGATTGAAATTTTTACGTGCATCTTCATCATTCGAGAAAGAAATAATAGTAGTTGTACGACCATGGAAATTGTCTTTACATACTACAATAATCGCTTCACCAGTTGGAATTCCTTTCTTTTCGTAACCCCATTTACGAGCAATTTTTAGCGCTGTTTCTACAGCTTCTGCACCCGTATTCATTGGCAATACTTTATCGAAACCGAATAATTCTGTGATAAATTTTTCGTATTTTCCTAATTCCGCATTATAAAAAGCACGAGAAGTTAACGTTAATTTTTCGGCTTGATCTTTCAACGCTTTAATAATTCTAGGATGACAGTGACCTTGATTAACAGCTGAATAAGCTGATAAAAAGTCGAAATATTTTTTTCCATCAACATCCCAAACGTAAACACCTTCACCTTTTTCCAATACAACTGGAAGTGGGTGATAGTTATGCGCTCCGTATTTTTCTTCTAATGCAATTAATTCTGCTGATTTTTCCATGTAATGATTTGTTTTTGTTTGTTCGTAATATTTTATAAAAAAACCGACAAATAATGGTCGGTTCTATTTCGTTTCTAAATTTTTCTCAATTAATTGAATATCTTTTCCAAAGAATTTTTTTGCCACTTTTATAATATTATCTGTATTGTCAGAAATATAAAATGTATAGTTTGCAACAGTATCTTTCGCAGCCAATTTTCCTTCTTTTGCCAATTGATAAATTACTTGATTCACGACAATTAAAGGTGAATTTACGATATCAACTTTTCCTTCAAATACTTGATTGATTTCTTTTTCCAGATGTGTATAATGCGTACATCCTAAAATAATCGAATCAATTCCTTCTAATTTTTTGTTCAATAAATACGTTTCTAAAACTGCTTTAGAAATCGTAGAATTTGTAAAACCCTCTTCGATAACAGGTACTAAGAGAGGAGTAGCCATTTCAATAACCGTAATATGTTTATTTCGACGACGAATTGCTTTCTTGTACGCGCCCGAATTTACAGTTGCTTTTGTTGCAATAACACCTATCTTTTCTCTTAATTCGAACGAAACTTTCTCCGCAACAGGCGAAATAACATCGATAACAGGAACATCTTTTCCTGCAGCTTCTCTAATTTCTTTCAACGAATTAGCGGTTGCAGAATTACATGCAACTAAAATCGCTTTACAATTATTGTCTATTAAAAAATTAGTAATGTCTACCGAAAATTGTGTAATCGCTTCTTTCGATTTTTCTCCATAAGGCAAATTTTGAGTATCGCCAAAATAGATCAAACTTTCGTTTGGTAGCAGACGTTTTATTTCTTTTGCAAACGTCAAACCACCAACTCCAGAGTCGAAAACACCAATTGGTCTGTTATCATTCATATCGCAAATTTAACAAATTAATTGATGTAAAATAATCTAGAAGCAATTCCGTCTGCGAAAAATTTTGCTTCGGGTTTCAAAATAATTTTATTTTCTTTCTTTTCGACTAAATTTTCGTTGATTAATTGATTGAGTTCTTGATGAAAAGAATTAACTAAAGGTTGAGAAAATTCTGAATTAATTCGATTTAAATCTATTCCATAAATTGTTCTCAATCCTATCATTATCATTTCATTAAATTTTTCTACTTCATTTAAAACTTCAATTTCTTGAGGTAGATTATTTTCGTTGATAGCTTGTATGTATTTAGAATTATTTGCAATGTTCCAAGCACGAGTTTTTCCGTTATAAGAATGCGCAGAAGGTCCAATTCCTAAATAATGAATTCCTTTCCAATAATTAGAATTGTGTAAAGAAAAATACTCTTCTTTTCCGAAATTGGAGATTTCATATTGAATAAAATCATTCGAAGTTAAAGTGTCAACTAAAAGTTGAAATTGTTCGTTTTGACGATCTTCATCAACCGGTTTTGTGATTCCTTTTTTGATTTGATGATCTAAAATTGTTTTTTCTTCGACTGTTAACGCATAAGAAGAAATATGTGGAACATTCAGCTCAATTGCTTTTTGCAAATTTTGCTTCCACATTTCGTTGGTTGTGGTCGTAGAACCATAAATCAAATCAATAGTGATATTTTCGAAACCAAAATCTTGCGCCAATTTTATCGAAGTTTCAGCTTCTTGTGCATTATGTGCGCGATTCATTAATTTCAAATCTTCTTCAAAAAATGATTGAACACCAATCGAAAAACGATTAATCGGAGTTGATTTTAAGAAATTAAGTTTTTCTTTATTCAAATCATCAGGATTCGCTTCGAGTGTAATTTCCTTTAAATTTTTGGTTGAATAATTTTTATAAATCGTTTCGAAAATACTTTCTAATTCAATTTCGGACAGGATAGAAGGTGTTCCTCCTCCAAAATAAATCGTTTCTAAAGGTGTTGAAATTTCATCTTTTCTGATCTCAAGTTCTTTATTAATTGCTTGAATTAAATTTGATTTATGTTGAAGATTTGTCGAAAAATGAAAGTCGCAATAGCTGCATTTTTGTTTACAAAACGGGATATGAATATAAATTCCTGCCAAAATATTATGATTTGAAGCAAAATTATAATGAAATTATAGGCTAAAAAAATTGTTATAAAAAAAACTAAAAATTAATATTGGTTTTGTAAATAAATCTTATATCTTTATCAACGAAAATAAAATACTATGAATAAAGGAACTGTAAAATTCTTTAATGAAGAAAAAGGATACGGATTTATTAAAGATGACGAATCAGGAAAAGAGTACTTCGTACACGTTTCTGGTTTAACAGACAAAGTAGCTCAAAACGATAAAGTATCTTTTGACTTAGAACAAGGAAAAAAAGGCATCAACGCCGTTAATGTGAAAGTAATCTAATTAATATATTATCTCAACATATTTCTTGTAAGCGACCTATTTAGGTCGCTTTTTTTATTCTTTGATTTCGTCGCTATTTTGATAAAACTCTGCATCACGAAGCAATTCATTCACGAAATGATACAATCTTCCTAGCTGATATTTTGCCAAATAATGACCATATAAACTCGCTAAATAGGTTCCTAAAGTAATCAATAATGCAATAGGAATACTCCAAATCCATACACTATTTCCTTGTACAATATATTCGGAAACCGCATAAGAGCCTAAGGTGATAAAAATAGCTCCGCTCAAACCATACAAAAATGCGAAAAATGTCCAAACATTAGAAGGCGGACCAATAATTCCTCTTACAACCAAATAGTTAGGATGATCATCGTCATCTTCAATTCTGATTTGTAATTGCGGGTGCCAATATTTATCCTTGTCTTTGCGGACACGAATCATCGCAACTTCCTGATTGGCATAACCTCCGTATTCAGTAGAATTTGTTTCAAGGTGTTTTTTGATTAAATCAATAAATTCTTGTTTTGATAAATGCGTAAAAACCTTAAAACGTGGTCGGCTTAAAAGAGATTTAATTGGAACTTTTTGGCTCATATTCTATTACTTTCTTTAAATTTACAATAAATGTTTAGATTATGACAAAAATCATTTCTGATACTTATGAGAAAATTTATGAAATAGTTCGTCAAATTCCCGAAGGACGTGTTTCTACTTATGGTTTGATAGCAAAATATATAGGAGAAAAATTTTCTGCGCGTGTGGTTGGCTATGCGATGAATCATGCACATAATCGAGAAGATGTTCCTGCGCATCGTGTTGTAAACAGAAATGGTTTGTTAACTGGAAAACATCATTTTAATCCTTCGAGTTTGATGCAGCAATTGTTAGAGAATGAAGGTGTGGAGATTATAAATGATAAAGTGATTAATTTTAAAGAAATTGTATGGGATCCGAATGAATCTCATTAAAATCTGTAACAAAATTTACTTTCTTCTTACTAATTTTACAAATCAAATGATATAGAAAATGGAATTTTTATTGCAAGCTCAAGGCTTAACAAGAAAATATAAAGATAAAGTTGCGCTTAATAATTTTAGTATCAATATTCCACAAGGTTCTATTTATGGACTTTTGGGACCAAATGGTGCTGGAAAAACGACTTTTATTCGTATTGTCAATCAAATTACAGCGCCAGATAGCGGGACAATTTTGTTGAATGGAGAACCTTTGACGAAAAAATCAATCGGTCAAGTTGGTTATATGCCAGAAGAACGTGGTTTGTACAAGAATATGAAGGTTGGAGAACAGGCACTGTATTTTGCAAAACTGAAAGGTCTTTCTTCTGCGGAAGCTAAAAAACGTACCGAATATTGGTTCGAGAAACTTGATATGATGTCTTGGTGGAACAAGAAATTGAGCGAGTTGTCGAAAGGAATGGGACAAAAAGTTCAGTTTGTGATTACAGTTATTCACAATCCTTCTTTGCTGATTTTTGATGAACCTTTTAGTGGTTTTGATCCTGTAAATGCACAAATTATTGCGAATGAAATTCTTGAATTAAGAGATAAAGGAACGACAATTATTTTTTCGACGCATCGTATGGAATCTGTAGAGGAAATGTGTGATCATGTTGCTTTGATTAATCAATCGAATAAAGTATTAGATGGAACAATTGAAGAAGTTAGAAATCAATTTAAGACAGGGAAATTTTCGATTCAATTGAATGAAATTCCCGCTGATTCTCTTCAAAATTTAGCGAATGAATTTGAGATTTCGGATGTACGAAACGTTAATCAACGAACTGAATTTAATTTGTTGTACAATAAAGAAACACCAACCAATGTGATTTTAGATAAATTGATGCAAGTGGGGCAAGTTCATCAATTCAAAGAAATTATTCCTTCGATGAATGATGTGTTTTTGGAAGCCGTCAAACAAAGTTCAATTCCTAATCTTTAAGCTAATTTTCAAATGAAAAATATATTTTTAGTTGCACAACGCGAGTTCTTTTCTCAAGTAAAAAACAAAGCGTTTATTGTTATGACTTTTCTTTCGCCTTTGTTGATTGTTGGAGCAGGAGCGGTGATTTTCTTTTTGAGTTCTGCAAATAATTCCGAAGTGAAAAACATTGCAATTGTAGATGAAAGTACAGAGTTTGTAACCTCGTTTAAATCGACTAAACAAATGATGTTCAGTATTTACACGCCTCAAGAATTGCAATCAATCAAAGATACACTGAAAGGAAGCGAATATTTGAATGCGATTCTTCATATTCCGAAAAATACAGATGGAAATTATGATAATATTGAGAAAAATACTGTATTAATCACAAATGGAAATCTTGGAATTACTGATCGTGAAAAACTTTCGAGAACGATTAGTGATAAAATAGTAAAAGAAAAACAGGCAAAATCTGGTATTGACAAAGCGGCTTTAGAAGCTTCTAAGGCACGTGTTAACCTGAATGTTTTTAACGTTACAGACGGAAAAGAAGATAAAGGAATGGAGTTGAAAATCGGATTATCGATGTTTTTAACTTACATTATTTTCATGTTTGTGATGATTTATGGTGTAAAAGTAATGCGTTCTGTGGTTGAAGAAAAAAATAATCGTGTTGTCGAAATTATCATTTCTTCTGTAAAACCTTTCGAATTAATGATGGGTAAAATCTTAGGAACGACAATGGTTGCAGTCACGCAATTTGCAATATGGATTGGAATGACAATGGGGTTATTGATTTTATTTCCAACAATTGCTGCTTCAAGAATGGATATGTCGCAACAAATGATGAATCAAGCACAATTAGCCGAGACTAATCCAGATATGATGCAAAAAGTAACAGAAATTAGCGAAGTATTGTTAACGTTTAATTATCCGTTAATCATTTTTGCTTTTATTTCTTATTTTATCTTAGGATATTTGTTCTACAGCTCTGTTTTCGCGGCAATTGGTTCTGCGGTTGACAATGATACAGATACGCAACAATTTACATATTTTCCTTTAGTTCCGATGATGATTGGACTTTACGGAAGTATGACAACTTTCGAAAATCCTGATGGTCCAGTTGCTTTTTGGTTATCAATGATTCCATTGACTTCTCCCATCTCAATGATTACTCGAATTCCGTTCGATGTTCCGATTTGGCAATTAGCTTTATCCTTATTTTTGCTGTTAATCAGTACAATATTTATGGTTTATATTGCTGGAAAAATCTATAGAATTGGGATTTTAATTTATGGTAAAAAACCAACTGTGAAAGAAATGATTAAATGGGTTTCTTATAAAAACTAATTTTACACAACTTATAAAACTAAAAAAAGAGCTTGATTTATCAAGCTCTTTTTTTAATCGTCTATCGTATCTTTTTTGATGATTTTCGTATTATTTGGTACTTTTCCGTATAAAAAGTCGAGGTATATTTTACTGTAAGAATTAAATAATTGAAGTAATTTGAAATAATTTACATCATTCAATTCTATTTTAGATTCGGTATTTGTTAATGCATTTTCAATGAAATCTCTGATTTTGAATTTCGGAATTTTTAAATCATTTGTGAAATAATCTTCACCAAAATAATTCTTAATTTTTGTAATTTTATCGTATTTATCTTCATAATCAAGCAATGCTTTTCGTTGTTTGGCTTTACCAGAAAAAACATCATAAATACGCCCAATATCCAATCTCGTCAACGTAATATCTCCACTCAAAAATCCAGCTTTCAACGAAGATGTGTCTTTTATAGGTTTGATATCAGGATTAACACCAAGACTTTTATAAAGTTTTGTTACAACATCAGCTTTTTTTCCATTTTTGACATCTTTTTCAAGAATTCCTGTCAATTTTTGACCAATATATGCGGTATTCAATTGAATTGTCTGTACAGCTAAATGCACTACAATTGTTTGTTTATTGAACAAATTTGGTCTTAAGATAATTAGTCGATTTTCGTACCAATCAGATTGTATTTTTAGCGTGTCATTTACTTTTGCTTGAATAAGAAAAGTTCCTGTAAAATTAGAAATTGTTGTATGATTTGTTCTCAGATTTGTAACGTAAACTCCTTCTGCTGTATCGTCAGAATCATCAATGATAATGTTTCCCTGAATCCATTTTTCTTGTGCGAAAATAAAATTCGACAACAGCAATATTAGAATGGTAAATAGTGATTTCAATTGTTCGTGATTATACGTTTAATTATTTGTACGAAGATAAGTCTTAATAAATTAGCATCAATTTTGTTAACGTTTATTGGCTAAATTTTAAAAATCTATTAAGAATTATTGATTTTTGTTTTGATTTAATTCATTCAAATAATCTTTCGCATAAGATTCTAAATCAATCATTATCGTACCAAATTGTCTGCTCAAAACTTTTTCTTGAAGCGGATAACGCGCATTAACATAATATAAAAATTCTTCTATTTTATATTCAGGAATTTGTAATTGATTTGTATAAAAATCTGTAGGATAATAATGTTTAACTTCTTGAACGAGAGAAAGTTTTGTTTCGTAATTACGTACACGACGTTGCTCACGATAAAATCCATTCATATGACCAATCAATCGAACAGGATTTAAAACATCCATTGGCTTGAATTTTGCAATATCTCTTTTAGGTTCTAAATCTCGTAAACGTTGATCAAGTCCCATTTTATCGTACAAATCTGTTTTATTATCCTTGTGATATTTAGGTTGTAAAGGGCCTTTACCAATTGTAGCACCACTCAATTCAATTGTTTCAATATCCAAATGTGCTTGTAAAAAACCTTTGTTGTAAATATTTTGATTGACTACAATTTTTCTTGGAATCAAAAAATCTGCTTCAAACAAAATTGTATCGCCAACATTTGCTTGGATAGAATAATAACCCGAAGAGCTTGTACATGTCTTACTTTCTGACGTCAGATTTTCTATACGAGCACCAGAAACTGAGGAAATATAATCGTTTCCTTCGTCTACAACCACAGAACCAGTAATCAACTTATTTTGTGCAAAGCTGATGAATGGAAATATAAATAGTGTGTATGTTAACCAATATCGCATGTTAGATTTAACCTTTTATTTTTTGTTTCATTTTCGACCAACGATAATTTCGGATGAATTTTTCTTGATCTCGATTTACCATTTTTTTTGTACCATTAATTTTAGCTTCAAAAAAACCTTTCAAATAATACAAAATATATGTGGGTTTCTTTTTACGTAAAGCCAATTTTGTGCCAGCAATTAATGTAATCCAAAATCCATAACCTAATGCATAATAAGCCGCACCTTGTTTGTAAAGCGCCGATTTATTGTAACTCGCGCCAGTTGGTTTTAGATGTTTGATGTGTAAAGATTCGTCTGTAACAACTTTCCAACCATAATATTTACACAACAATTCGTCTACTGTATCCCAACCCATATGTGCGCGTAATCCACCAATTTTTTCGTAACAATTTTTTCTATACGCCTTAAATGCGCCACGAATATGGTCTTTATCTGTCAGATTTTCAAGAATCCATTTTCCGTCCTTATCAATATACGCAAAACCACCAACCATTGCAATATCTTCCTCATGATTAAAATGAGTTAAAATAGTCTCAAAATAATTGAAAGGAATATCTAAATCAGCATCCAATTTAACAATAATATCATAATTAGGATCAATGATTTCGTAACCTTTCAAGAAAGCTTGTATCACTTTGCTTCCTGGCTGATGTTCACCTTTTGATAAGATATTTCTTAATTTGATGAACGGATATTTAGCTGTAAATTCTTCTACAATTTGTTGTGTTTTATCGGTTGAATGATCATTTACAACAATCACTTCATATGGTAAAACAGTTTGATTAACGAGAGAATTTAGCGTAATCGCAATAAAATCTTCTTCGTTATGTGCAGGTATAACAATAGAGTATTTAGTAAGTAAAGTCTTTTTTTCGTTCTGCGTAGACAGCATAATATCTTGGTGTAATTCTTCTTAATAAGGGTCTTATTCCCAGTTTGTTTGATGGATGCGTCCATTTGTGACGATGTATTACATTCCATCCAGCTTTTTCCATTAACATGTCAAATTGCCAATCTTCAAATTCGTGATAATGTACATCTCGCGCATCATTTTGATTACGATAAGCAGGCGAAAACCACAAACGCATCGGAATTGAAGCTAATAATTTATCTCCAGGCAAATTTCTTAGCACTTCCATTGGATTTACCAAATGTTCTAAAATTTCTAAAGCCGTTACAAAGTTAGCATCATAATTTTGCAAATCCTTATAATAATAGTCCAAATCGTCGCCATTTGTATTTTTTACATCAAAACCATTTTCCAACATCACATCTGTAAAAGGATTTTTGATTCCTAAATCAAGAATTTTATCAGTAGGTTGAGCAAATTGTTTCAGCAAAGCTAAGGTTTCATTGTATCTTTTTTGTGGATATATTTTGTACATTGTGTTAGTTGTTTTCGGATGATAAATTTAATCATCTATTTTAATATTGCTCGTTTCTATTTTAAATTTTTTTATTGCAAATTTGCCAGATGAAAACGATTGGATATTATCGATTACGAAACAAAAATAAAGTAGAAGGTTTTGCGAAGGAGATAGATGGAGTGACCTATTTTAAAGGTTATAACGAGTTTTCTTGGCACGAAAATGCTTTACAATTTGATACCATAGATATTGGAATAGATATATTGGATAAACGAAATCGACGATTATTTACCAATGATATTGTGTTGTATAAAGTCTCTAAAAAACCATTCTTGCGTACAGGTTTTGTCGTTTACGAACCAAAACTGAAAGAATTTGGAATCGTAGATCAACAAAGTTTTCATTTTACACCTTTCTATGTTGAAGGTTTGTGTTTATTCGATCATGATAAACTCGAAGTAATTTCTCATTTATTTACGAAGAAAGAGGTTTCTAAGTAAGTTTAACGAGATTTTTCCATTAATTAAATTTGAAAGAAAGCAAAATTGACTGTACATTTGGGTTGTGAAACTATGGGCAACTAAAATTTTAATTTTTTTATATATAACAACTTCAACTCAATTGTGTCAGTTATATAAATTGCCTGTGTTTATTTCTCATTTTATTGAACATGATAAAGGAGGAGACTTTTTGGATGAAATGAAAACTTTTTTAGTTCATCATTATGGTGGACATGAGGTTGATGCGGATTGGGAAACTGACCAAAAATTACCTTTCATGAAAGTTGAGTTTGTTCATATCGACTTTTTTTTCTCTCCCATAAAACTCTTTGATGTTTTACACTTAGATAAAGAAATTTCTACGACTTCAATCAAAACATTTGATGAAGATTTCTTATATACTCATTATTTAGATTCTATTTGGCAACCGCCAAAACAAGCGTGATTTTTTTAGATTTTACGATAGATTGATTCTTTCAATTTATCCAATTTCAGCTATTTACAACTTGTATTTAGCACATTTTTAATCTATACAATTTTACGATGTTAAATAAAATTATTGATTTTTCAATCAAGAATAAATTTATCGTGGGTTTGTTTACGTTGGCTTTGTTGATATTTGGTATTTACGATGCGACAAAATTACCCATTGATGCACAACCTGATATTACATCTAATCAGGTTCAAATTATCACTGTAGCGCCTTCTTTTAGTGCAGAAGATATTGAGCGTTTAGTGACTTTTCCTATCGAACAAGCTAATTCTAATATTGGTGGGATTACCGAAATTCGTAGTTTTTCTCGTTTTGGATTATCATTGGTAACCATTGTTTTTGATGACAATACAGATGTTTATTGGGCGCGACAACAAGTAAGTGAACGATTGATTCAGGTTCAAAATGAGATTCCCGAAGGTATTGGAGAACCACAACTTGGTCCAATTTCGACAGGTTTGGGCGAAATCTATCAATATGTTGTTCGTCCCGCCGAAGGTTACGAAGATCAATATGATGAAACTGAATTAAGAACAATTCAAGACTGGATTGTTCGTCGTCAACTTTTAGGCGTTCCTGGTGTGGCAGATGTGAGTAGTTTCGGAGGAAAATTGAAGCAATACGAAATTGCAATTGATCCGCAACGTTTACAATCTTTTAGTCTGACAATTAATGATTTATTTGATGCACTGAGTGAGAATAATCAAAATACAGGTGGAGCTTATATCGAAAAAGGTCCTACTTCTTTATTCATCCGTTCTGAAGGTTTAATTGGTAACATCGAAGATATCGAAAATATTTTGGTCAAACGTTCGCAAAGTGGAACACCTATTTTATTGAGAGATGTTGCAGACGTAAAAACTGGCTTTGCTACGCGCTATGGTGCAATGACATATAACGATACAGGTGAAGTTTCTGGTGCAATTGTTATGATGTTGAAAGGAGCAAATAGTAACGAAGTGGTTAAGAATGTACAACAACGTATCGAAGAAATCAAAAAGACATTACCTGATGGAGTTGTTATTGAACCTTTCTTAGACCGTAAAAAAATGGTTGACAATACTATTCATACGGTTGAAACGAATTTACTTGAAGGAGCCTTAATCGTTGTCTTTATTTTGGTACTTTTCTTAGGTAATTTACGTGCTGGTTTTATTGTAGCTTCTGTCATTCCTCTGGCCTTATTATTCGCGATTATTATGATGAATATTTTTGGTGTAGGTGGAAACTTGATGAGTTTAGGCGCATTAGATTTTGGATTGATTGTCGATGGTGCTGTGATTATTGTAGAAGCGGCGATGCATCAGTTAGCACACAACAAAAAATTTGGGTTGAAGAATAAATTAACGCAAACTGAAATGGATCAAACAGTTGGTTCTTCAGCTAAAAAAATGGTGAATTCGGCTGTTTTTGGTCAAATTATTATTCTAATCGTTTATTTACCAATTTTTACTTTACAAGGAATAGAAGGAAAGATGTTCAAACCAATGGCGCAAACAGTTGCTTTTGCTCTGATTGGTGCATTTATTCTTTCGTTGACTTATGTTCCGATGATGACTACTTTATTCTTAAGTAAAAAGAAGAAAGTCAAACCAAATTTATCGGATCGTGTAATGGCTAAAATTGAGATTTTCCATCAGAAATATTTAATCAAAGCCTTAAAAGTTCGTACTATTATTCTAGCTGTTGTACTTTCACTTTTCACTATTGCTGTTTTTGTGATGTCTCGTTTAGGTGGAGAATTTATTCCTGCCTTAGAAGAAGGAGATTTTGCTGTAGAAGCGCGTATTTTACCAGGAAGTAATATTACGACAACAATAGAATACACAAATAAGGCAGCTAAAATACTGAAAGATCGTTTCCCTGAAGTTGAAATGGTTGTCACGAAAATTGGGAGTGGAGAGATTCCTACCGAGCCAATGCCAATGGATGCAGGAGATATGATTATTGTTTTGAAACCTAAAAAAGAATGGACTTCTGCCACAACTTTTCCAGAATTATCGGATAAAATGAGTAAAGCTTTGGAAGATGTTCCAGGACTTTCAACGGGATTTCAATTTCCTGTTCAGATGCGTTTTAATGAATTAATGACAGGAGCACGACAAGATGTGGTGGTGAAAATATTTGGTGAAAATTTAGATAGTTTAGCCAATAATGCAGAGAAATTAGGAAAAATAATCAATACTGTAAAAGGAGCGCAAGATTTGTATATCGAACCAATTAATGGAATTCCACAAGTTGTGATTGAATTTGATCGTGCTTTATTAGCGCAATATGGATTGAGTATTGGAGAAGCAAATCGAATTATTAATATGGCTTTTGCAGGACAATCTACTGGAATGGTTTTCGAAGGTGAAAAACGTTTTGATATGGTGGTTCGTTTAGCAGAAGACAAACGCGAGAATATCGAAGATATTCGAAATTTATTGATTCCTACTGCTTCTGGAATTCAGATTCCATTGAATCAATTAGCAAAAGTAGATTATAAAAATACGCCAAATCAAATTCAGCGCGAAGATGCAAAACGTAGAATTGTTGTTGGATTTAACGTAAAAGGACGCGACATAGAAAGTGTTGTACAAGAATTACAACAAAAAGTTGATGCTCAAATAAAACTTCCTACAGGTTATTATACAACCTATGGTGGAGCTTTCGAAAATTTGAATCATGCTAAAGCTCGTTTAGGTATCGCTGTTCCAGTCGCCTTGGTTTTGATTTTTGTCTTGTTATTTTTTGCATTCAAATCAATCAAAGAAAGTTTATTAATTTATACAGCCATTCCGCTTTCTTCAATCGGTGGAATACTATTCTTAGCTGCGCGAGATATGCCTTTTAGTATTAGTGCTGGAGTTGGATTTATCGCACTTTTTGGAATTGCCGTTCTAAACGGAATTGTATTAATATCAGAATACAATCGTCTACGTGATAACGGAATTAAAAATACAACTCGAATTGTTATTATGGGAACACGAACTCGTCTTCGTCCCGTTCTAATGACAGCTGCCGTAGCCTCTTTAGGTTTCTTACCAATGGCTCTTAGTAATGGTTCGGGCGCAGAAGTTCAACGTCCATTAGCAACTGTTGTTATTGGAGGATTAATGGGCGCGACTTTCCTTACTTTATTTGTTTTACCAATTTTATATGTTATGTTCGAAAATATTCATTTTAAAAAGAAATCAACTCGTCATAAATCAATTCCTACAGCTATTTTATTAGTTCTAGCTTTGTTTGGAACAACTGCTAATGCGCAAGAACGTATGAGTTTTGATGAAGTTGTCAAGTTAGCTGACGCGAATAACCTCGAAATTAAACAAGCAGAATTGACTACTGTTTATCACGAGAAAAATGTGTTTGCCAATCGTTCGCTTTCACCTTTAGATATAGCTGCGGAATTTGGACAAGTGAATTCAGGTGAATTTGATAACAAGTTTACTATTTCGCAATCGTTTCAATTTCCTGTGGTTTTTAAACGTCAAAAAGCTTTGAACGAACAAATGATCAGTACTTCTAAAGCAAATGAACAATTGACGAAAGTTGAAATTAAACAACGATTAGCTAATCTGTATGTCAATATGCAAAATACAGAATATCAACAAGATTTATTGAAAGAAAATGAATTGATTTACCAAGAGTTTTTGAAGAAAGCAAATTTACGTTTGAAGAAAGGTGAATCAAACCGAAGTGAGGTTTCTACAGCTATTATTCAATTGAAATCGATTCAAAATCAATTGAGATTAGTTGAGAATGAATTAGAAAATGAATCAAGACAAATTCAATTTTTAACCAATTCATCATTCAAAATTTATCCAACAAAAGATGGTGTAAATTGGAATGAAATTGCAGGATTATCTGTTTCAGGTACACACCCAATGTTAAAATTAGCTGAAGAAAATATTCAGACTTCTACTTTAGAAACTGAAATAGAAAAATCAAAGAAAATTCCAGTTTTAACAGTTGGATATTCAAATCAAAGCTTTTCTGATTTGGATCAAAATCGATACAATTCTTTTCAAGTAGGAGTTGGCTTACCTTTATTTAATAGAGGAATTAATTCGTCAATTGAAGCCTCAAAAGTTAAAACTGATCTTGCAAAACAAGCGTATACTTTACAACAATCGAAGTTGCAACAAGATTTTGATGTTTTAAAAAATAAAGTAAACTCTTACGAAGAAATAGTAGGAGATTTTGAGCAAACTCAACTTCCTGCTGCGAATGATTTACAAAAAACAATTAATCGTCAATTACTAGAAGGAGAGATTAATTTTTTGGATTGGGTGATTCTGAATAATCAAATCATCGAAGTGAAAACAAAGTTTCTAGAAGCAAAGAATCTACGTAATCAGGCTTATGCCGCAATGACTTTTTATACTGCACAATAATATGAAAAAATATATCTTAATGCTTTGTACATCTTTTGTTGTGATGAGTTGTAACAAAGAAGAAACAAAACCTGAAGTAGAGCAAAAAGCAACTATTTCTACTTCAATTTTAAAGTTGACAGATGCTCAATTAAAGAATTTTGAAATTGATACAACCTCTTTACGTCATCAGAATTTACCTACAACTATTCGGCTAAATGCAAAGACGGCAGTAACCCCAGAAAATACTATTTCTATCACCAATGCCTTTGGTGGTTATGTGAAACGAATTGCACTAATTCCAGGAAATTATGTCAATAAAGGACAAGTTTTGGTGGTTTTAGAAGATCCGCAGTATATCCAAATGCAAGAAGATTATCTCACAACAAAAGCTTTGTTAGAGCAGGCTAGTGCAGATTATGTTCGTCAAAAGGATTTGAATGCAGAGCAAGCAGCAAGTGACAAAGTGATGCAACAAGCGAAAGCAACACGTCAATCGTTGATGGTAAAGAAAAGTTCCTTGGAACAGAAACTAAGATTAATGAATATCAATCCTTCCTCAGTTTCGTTGAGTAATATCCGACGTACCATCAATGTTTATGCACCGATTAGCGGAATGGTGAGTCAGGTTTTTGCGAATACAGGACAATATATTTCGCCAGCAGATGCGATGTTAGAAATTATTAATCCAGATCGTTCTTTGTTGAATGTAAAAGTATTTGAAAAGGATCTGAGTAACATTCAGATTGGTCAATTTTTGAAAGCTTATACCAATGCAAAACCAGATCAAAAGTTAGATGCGCAAATCACCTCAATTTCAAATCAAGTGAATGAAGATGGAACGGTTGATGTTTTTGCACGAATTACGAATGCGAATGGTACGCGATTAACAGCGAATATGTATTTCAATATCGAATTGCAAGTGAATTCGCTTGACGCGAATGTTTTACCAGAAGAAGCTGTAATTCAGTTTGAAGGAAAAGACTATGTGTTCGAAAGACAAACTAAAAATCAGTTTCGATTAGTTCTTGTAGAAATAGGAGGTTCTGCGAATAAAATGATTGAAATAAAATCTCCTCAAAATTCAGGAAAAGTCTATGTTTCGAAAGGAGCATATAATCTTTTGACTGCGATGAAAAATAGTGGAGAAGGAGATTAGACTTCGAATTATTGAATATAAAAAACGAGCAATTTATTGCTCGTTTTTTATTGAATTTTGTTCTTTTTAAATTAAAATCCAATTAGAAAATTTGCTATATTCATCTCATCTTGATCAATTTCATTAATTTTGGAAAAATGGAAAGTATATGCAAATTTTAGTAATCGAAGATGATAAGCGAATTAGCGATTTTTTAATCAAAGGATTAGAAGAAAATGGACATTTGGTTACGCTTTGTAAAGATGCGGAAACTGTTTTAGATGAATTTCTTACGATTCAGTTTGATTTGATTATTTGTGACATTATGTTACCAAAAATGGATGGAATTCAGCTTGTACAGACACTTCGTTACAAAAAAATATTCACTCCAATTTTGATGTTAAGTGCATTAAATACAGTTCAAGATAAAGTTTCGGCTTTGGACTATGGTGCAGATGATTACATTACAAAACCATTTCATTTCGACGAATTATTATCGCGAATCAAAGCTTTAACGCGTCGTAATCAGTTTCGTTCACAAGAAATTCCTGAAAATAAATTGATTTTTGATGACTTAGAAATCGATTTGGATCAATACAAAGTTTTTGTCAATCAAGAAGAAACAGAGCTTTCTCCTCGTGAATTTAAGTTGTTGAATTATTTAATCGAAAATATAGATAAAACCGTTACTCGTATCCAAATTTTAAATGCTGTTTGGGGAATAACATTCGATAATCACACCAATGTTGTGGATGTTTACATTTCGTATTTGCGTAATAAAATAGAGAAAAATGGTATGAAATATATTCATACAGTAAAAGGCGTTGGTTATATGTTTAAAGCTTAAATTATGAAGTTAAAACATCGATTAGCGCTTTATTCAGTCATTATTTTTAGTATCATTATTTTGATTGTTTCTACAATTATTTATTTTTCTTTTTATACCGAAATGGAGAAAAAAGAGATCAAATCATTGCAGAATAAGACACTTTTGGCTTCTATTTATTATTTAGAAAAGGACGAATTACCTGTTTTAGAACATAATAATATCAAAAATCAATTAGAGAAGACGATTTCCCGAAAAAATATTTTAATTGTTGATCATAACAACAAAAAATACAATGGAAATATGTCGTCTAATAAAGATATTTCAACCAATTTTATAGAAAATATTCGTGCCAATAAATCAGATTTTTTTACAAGTAAAGATTTCTTTTATAACGGAATTTTTTATCGTGATAATGAAGGTGATTTTGTTGTAATCACGCGTGAATCTAAACAAGAATTTAACGAACAAATGCAATCGTTACTTCAAATTTTGATTTCGGTTTCATTGGTTGGGTTGATTTTTATTTATCTATTTTCTAATTTTTTAGGAGTAATTGCTTATGAACCGATTACAAAAATTATTGAGCAAATAAAAGAGCGTGATGCAAAGAATTTTACTGAACCTTTAAAGCTCAATAAATCGTATGCGGAGATTGAAGATTTAATCAAAACCTACAATCATTTTATTGATCGAATAGCGCAAACTTTTAATGTACAAAAGAATTTTATCGATTATGTTTCGCACGAATTACGAACTCCAATTACAGCATTATTAGGGACTTTAGAGGTAACTAATCATAAAAAAAGAACGCTCGAAGAATATGAAAACGTGATTGTGCAATTGAAACAATATACGAATGATTTGCAAGAAACGTTAGATCAAATGATGTTGCTTTCGGGTGCAAAAACGAGTTTTGAATTTAGTCAAATTCGAATTGATGAGGTAGTTTGGCAAGTGATTGAAAATGCTATTTTGTATCATCAAGCACGTATAAATGTGGATTTACAAGTCGAAAATAATCAATTGTTAACCATTCAAGGAAACGAAAAATTACTAGAAGTTGCGTTGAATAATTTAGTAAGTAATGCAATAAAATATTCGAACAATCAACCGATTTTAGTACAGTTTTTGGAAATTAATCATCGTTTGCAAATTCATATTTCCGATTTAGGAATTGGTATTTTAGAAACTGATATCAAACAAATTAAACAAAACTTTTTTCGAGGAAAAAACACGCAAGATTTTCAAGGAAAAGGTATTGGGCTTTCGATGGCGAATATTATTCTTACACTTCATCAAATTGATATAGAAATTGTTCCGAATAAACCTAAAGGAACGATTGTTAAACTCATTTTCTAATCTACTTTTAATCTAACTTAAAACTTACCTTAATCTTACACTTTTACTTTTGAATTTTCAAAAAGAGTAGAAGTGAAGAAGATCTATTATACAGTAATTCCAATTGTTCTTGCGATACAAACACAGGCGCAGAATGTAACGTTGGACAATTTAGAAGCCGCGTTTTTACAAAAAAATTATGCGCTTATTGCGAATAAATTCAATGTAGACAGAATTGATGCTGAAATTATTCAGGAGAAATTATGGCAAAATCCAACGTTGAGTATTTCTGAGGTTAATCTTTGGAAAACTTATAATGTAGAAGAACAGCCTTATTTATTCGGTAAATACGGGAAAAATCAACAAATTTCTGTCGAATTAGAGCAATTAATTGAAACCGCTGGTAAACGAAAAAAGCGTGTTGCGATTAAAGAATTAGAGAAGAATTCGGCACTTTTTGAGTATGAGGAATTGTTGCGTGAGCTGAAAAAGGAATTAAGACAAACATATTTTTCGTTGGCGCGTATTCAATCTGAAAAGAAAGAATTGCAAAATAGCGTTGATTTGTTTGAACAAATGATGACGCAATATCAGCGACAAGCAGATTTAAAAAATGTTCCAAAAGCAGATTTTTACAGACTTCAAACCGAATTAATTGGTTTACAAAAAGATCAAATTGAGCTAGAAAATCAAGAAATTGAATACATCAATAAACTTCGATTGTTAACGCAAAACTCAGATTTAAATGTAAATGAAATCGATTTTTCAAGATTCAATTCTCACTCCAAATCAATTCCATTTAATGCTAAACAATTAGCGAAAGAGCAAAATATAGCGTTAAAAAAACAAGAGAATGAAATCAATTTAGCTGAAAAACAATTGATTTTAGAAAAAGCACAACGTACACCAGATTTGGCTTTTCAAGTAATTTATGATCGAGGTGGAAATATTATGCGCGATTTTGTTGGTGTTGGAGTAAGCATTGATTTACCGATTTTTAATACGAATAAAGGAAACATCAAAGCTTCTGAAATTGTACTGAATCAACAACAAATCACCAAAAATGCCTTGAATTCTGAATTAGATATTTCGATTGATCGACTTCAAAATCAAATTAGTCAATTGGATAAAGCTCTTATTCAATGGAAAAAATTGAACAATCAAGAGCAATTAACTATGATTGACAATTACAAAAAACATCTCCAAAATAAACAAATCACTTTATTAGAATTTATTGATTTTACGCAGGCTTATCGTGAATCTCAAAAAGCTTATTTGGATTTATTAGAAAATTATCAAAACACATTCGAAGAACTAAATTATATCGTTGGACAAGATTTATAAAATGATGAAAAAAACTTTTTATTTTTTAGCTGCTTTTACCTTGATTTTAAGTAGTTGTAACAAGCAAGAAACCGAGAAAGAAGCGGTAAAAGAAAACAAATTTTGTTTGAACGAGCAATTGAAAAAGTCAACCGAAATTGTACCAGTTTTGCAGCAACCAATTCACGAACAATTAACCTTATCGGGAAAAATTGAATACAACGAAAATGATTTAGTTGGTTTTAAAAGTTTGCTACAAGGTGTGGTAGATAAAGTGAATTTCGAGCTAGGAGATTATGTTCGTCAAGGTCAAGTGTTGGCAGTTGTAAAATCGAACGAAGTACTGGATTTGGTACAGCAAAAGCGTTATCATCTAAATCAAATGGATTTGATTCGAAAACAAATCAAGTCGAAAAAAGAATTGTTGAATGACGGAATGGCTTCTCAGCCCGAAGTTACAGAGGCAGAACACGAATTACAATCTGCGCAAATTGAAATTGATAAAATCAATGCAACCTTAAAAATGTATCGTGCAGTTGGCAATGGTCAATTCCAGATTTTATCACCTAAAAATGGTTATATCGTTCAGAAAAATATGAGTGTTGGTCAATCTATTACTTCAGATTCAGACGAAAATCTTTTCTCAATTTCAAACCTAAGACAAGTTTGGGTAATGGTAAATATTTATGCTAATAATTTGCAATATGTAAAAAAGGGAGATGCGGTAAAAGTGAAATCGATGGCGTATCCTGATCGTATTTATGTTGGGAAAATTGATAAAATATACAATGTGTTTGATGAAAATGAACACGTTTTGAAAGCACGTGTTGTATTGGAAAATCAAGATTTGAACTTGATGCCAGGTTTGAGTGCAGATATTATTATCGATAAACAAAATATTGTTGGAAATGCATTTGCGATACCAAACAAAGCCAAAGTTTTTGAGAACAACAAGGAATATGTGGTGGTATATAAAAATGATTGTACAATGGAAATCCGAAAAATTACGACGATTGGTCAGAATGAGGAATACACATTTGTTAGCGAAAAGTTTGCACCAAATGAGAAAGTTATTTCTCGAAACGCCCTAATGATATTTGAGGAATTAAATAAATAATAAATGAAAAAGTTAGTACAATCAGTCGTAACTTTTTCGTTACGAAATACAACCTTTGTTTTATTTGCTGTATTTGCATTACTCTTTGCAGGTATATTTTCTTTAAAACATACACCAATAGAAGCATTTCCAGATGTAACGAATACTAGAGCTCGTATCATAACACAATGGCCAGGAAGAAGTGCTGAGGAAATGGAAAAATTGGTGACTTTACCAGTTTCAAAAGTAATGAATAGTATTCCGCATAAATCAAATATTCGTTCTATTTCTCTTTTCGGATTATCTGTTGTTACTGTTCAGTTTGAAGATGGTGTAGATGATTTTTATGCACAACAATATGTGTCTAATAAATTAAGTGGAGTTGATTTACCAGAAGGAGCCGATGCAGATATTGAACCACCTTCTGGTGCTACAGGAGAAATTTTTCGTTATGTAATAAAAAGTGATTTACCAATAAAGGAAGTTACAGCAATTCAGGATTGGGTAATTGAACGTGAATTACTTTCTGTATCAGGAGTTGCAGATGTTGTAAGTTTTGGTGGAGAAGAAAAAACATATGAAATTAAAATCAATCCAACAGAATTAAAGAATTATAATTTATCGCCTTTAGATGTTTATGAAGCAGTTTCTAAATCAAATATAAATGTTGGTGGAGATGTGATTCAGCAAGGAGATCAAGCTTATGTAATTCGTGGTGTTGGTTTACTAGATAAGATAGAGGATATCGGAAATATTACTGTCGCTCTAAATGGTTCTACACCAATTTTGATCAAAAATGTGGCAGATGTTGTCATTTCGAATAAACCACGTTTGGGGCAAGTTGGTTACAATAAGCATGATGATATGGTAGAAGGAATTGTTGTGATGTTGCGTGGTGAAAATCCATCCGAAGTCATTGAAAATCTGAAAGCGAAGATTGAAGAATTGAATACAAGAACTTTACCAGATAATGTGAAAATTGAAACAGTTGTAGATCGTACCAAATTGGTGGATAATACAGTACATACGGTTTCTAAAAATATTATTGAAGGTATTTTATTGGTATCATTAATTGTTTTTGTTTTTTTATATAATTGGAAATCAACATTTATTGTAGCTTCGGTTATTCCGCTTTCATTTTTGTTCGCAATTATCATGTTGAAAATACAAGGATTACCAGCGAATTTAATTTCAATGGGGTCACTGGATTTTGGATTGTTGTTAGAAGGAACTTTGGTAATTGTAGAAACAGTTTTTGTTGCTTTAGCTACAATGCAACATAAAGTAGGAGCAGAACGTTTCGCAAAAATGAGTAAAATGGGTGTTATAAAGAAAAGTGCAGGAAGTGTAGCTTCTTATATTTTCTTTGCCTTACTTATTCTTATTGTTGCTTTATTACCGATATTTTCATTCCAAAAAGTGGAAGGTAAAATGTTCTCTCCTTTAGCATTTACATTAGGATACGCATTATTAGGATCTTTAATATTAAGTCTAACTTATGTTCCTGCAATGTGTAAGTTGCTTTTTAAGAAAAATATGGAGGAGAAAGAGAACTTTATTACTCGATTTTTTCAGAAAACTATTTTTGGATTATATGAAACTGCATTTCGTTATAAAAAGGCAACAATAGGAATCTTTTTAGGAATTTTAGCTCTTTGTTTGTTTAAGTTCTCGCATTATGGATCAGAATTTCTTCCAAAACTGAATGAAGGAGCAATTTACATTCGTGCAACTTTACCAAATAGTGTCAATTTACAAGAATCAACTCGATTAACAAAAGAGATGAAAGAGTTGATGCAGAAAGATTGTGATGAAATTGATTTTATTTTAACACAAACAGGTCGTCCAAATGATGGAACAGATCCAACAGGATTCTTTAATATTGAGTTTAATGTTCAATTAAAAGATGAAAAAGATTGGAAGCGCAAGATTTCAAAAGAAGAGATTATTCAAGAGATGCGAGATAAACTAAATCATTATCCAGGAATTGTATTTGGATTTTCGCAACCCATTCAAGATAATGTCGAAGAATATGTAGCTGGTGTAAAAAGTTCATTAGTTATTAAGATTTTTGGTGATGATTTGTATGATTTAGAAAAATATGCAAACAAGGTCGCTACTTCTATCGAAAAAGTAAATGGAATAACGGATATCAATGTTTATAAAAATATTGGTTTACCTGAACTTAGAATAGAATTGAGTGATTCAAAAATGGCGAAATATGGTATTAGTACAGCGGATGTTCAGGCAGTAATTGAAATGACAATTGGTGGACAAGCAGCTACTAAGTTTTATGAAAATGATCGACAGTTTGATGTTATTCTTCGTTTTCAGGAAGCTTATAGAGATACTCCTGAGAAAATTGGAAATATTTTGATTCCAACAAGTAATGGGAACAATGTTCCTTTGCAGGAAATAGCTACAATTGGTTATCAAACAGGACCTGCTTTTATTTATCGAGAAGGAAATAGTCGATATATCGGTGTAGGATTCAGTATAGAAGGTCGTGATTTAGGAAGTACAATCGATGAAGCGAAGAAAGTAGTGGCGAAAGAAGTTAAATTACCGAAAGAAAATTACATGGAATGGGCTGGTGAATTCGAAAGTAAAGAGCGTGCAGCAAAACAATTAGCAATGGTCGTTCCGATTTCGTTAGTTTTGATTTTATTATTATTGTATACCAATTTCGGAAATGTAAAAGACACAGCGATAGCTGCATTAACACTGCCTTTTGCTTTTATTGGAGGATTTATTTCGCTTTGGGTAACAGGAACCATTTTTGGTATATCTGCGGGAATAGGTTTTATTATTCTTTTTGGAGTAGCAACGATTGATGGAATTGTTCTAATTGGTGTTATTCGAGATAATTTAAAGCATAAAATGCAATTAAAAGAAGCAATAGTCAATGGTGTTAAAAGTAGAATACGCCCTGTTGTGATGATTGCGCTTATGGGATCGATGGGATTATTACCAGCAGCACTTTCTACCGGAATGGGATCAGAAATTCAAAAGCCTTTGGCAATTATGATTGTAGGAGGATTAATTATTTGTTTAATCTTATCCTTTACAATTCTTCCAGTTGTATTTTATTATGCATATAGAAAAGAATATCAACAGAAATTCCTGAAATAATTTGTGTAGTTGTTTTATATAAAGGAGTTTTTATCAAAAGGTAAAAACTCCTTTTTTATTGATTATGAATGAGTAAATCTAGAATAATTAATTATAAAGTAGAAGACCACTTAGAACCAAACGTTACGTTACCTTCTTGAAGTACAATATCTGAATGTAAAAATTTTGCGGCATCTGCTGACTTTTTCACTTTAACGCTACTTCGTTCCATCATCTCTTTTTCATATTGTTGTAAAACTTCTTCACGTAAATTAATCTGTTTATTTTGAATATTATTATAAGCTGATGTTATTTTTTGTGCTAACAATAAAGCATCTAATAAAGCTTGATTTGCACCTTGTCCTTTAAAAGGACTCATAGGATGAGCTGCATCGCCAATTAAAGTGACAGAGCCAGCATTTTCTAGTAAATTTGACATTAATAAATCTCGATCATAAACGGGGTATCCAGTGATTTGTTTGGGTTCTGTAGCTGCAATAATTTCAGGAATAGGAGAGTGCCAATGCGTTCTTTTAGCAACTTCTATTTTTAAAGCCTCTGAACCTTTTTTACTCAAAGCTATCGCTTCATTTTCTAACATTGGAAAACTAAATTGCCACATAACCGAATCTTTGTCATAAGGCATCATATACATTCGTTCAGTTCCATTTGCTGTTTGAAATACCGTTGCTCCATCCAACAAATGATTTTCTAAATTAGCTAAAGCATCCAGTTTACAAATACCTAAAATAACAATACACCCCAAATAACGTAATGGAGTATTTTCCTCATTTATAATCAATCGACGAACTGTACTTCGTATGCCATCAGCACCAACAAGTAAATCAGCTTTAAAGTGTTTTTGAATTCCATCAACATCAAATGTTAATTCTATTTTATCATCAACTTTAAAATCGACTAATTGATGATTCCATAAAACTTGATTATTGCCACCTAATTGATTTAAAAAAGCTAAGCGTAAAGATTGCCTCGCAATGTGAATATTGGTATGTTTATTCTTGTTTTTAGCTTCAATCGCTTCTTTATCTTGCAATTTTCTTATTCCCCATTCGCCAATCACATTTCCTTCTATAGTATGTGCTAAATGCAATGTAGAAACGATTCCTTCCTCTAAAGTTTGGATTCCAAATTTTTTTAATTCTTTACTAGCTTGCTGTAACGTTAGTCCATAACCTTGGGAACGATCGTTGAAAGCTCGATCACGTTCAAAAAGTGTAAAAGGAATTTGACGATGTAAACACGCTAATGCCAATGCAATTCCACCAATTCCAGCTCCGACAATTGCAATATGAGGATATTTTTTTTCGTTGGGTGATGGATGTTCATTTGTAGTTGTCAAACCGGTTCCTGAGCAGACAGTACAGATCTGCATCGAACTTTTTGGTTTATTTGGAGTAATAAAATTTTCATTCTTTTTAGATTGAGCAACAGCTAATTCATAACGCGATAGTTTCCTTTTCGAAACTCCTTGACTTTTTTTTCCAAGTCCATTACAATTCTTGCAACTTATCCAATTTTCTCGAGTACTCAATTTAAAAATTTTTGCAAAAATAAGATTAAAGTAGCTATTTAGAAAAATCTAATCGTAAAAGATAGAATTAATAGATGAATAATGAATTTTTCTGTAATAATAGTTTTCATCATTCAACTTCTTTATAGTGATGATTTAAAACTTTTTGCAGAGATTCTAAAATAGGTTTAATATAACCGGACTATTATTTATTATAAAAGTGGAGTGTATATATGATCCGTTGGACTTATAATTTTGGTCAAAAATAAAATCAATTGAAAAAATTATTAAATCATATTGTTTTAGAACCAAAATTACATGTAAAGTGGCTTAATACACTTTCGTATATGGAAAATGCAGGAGCAAGAAAAATTTCGGCATGTGAACACAAAACTTTTGTCAATCTTATCCAATTGAAACATGCAGCTGAGGAACATCGCCATGCTTATTATTTGAAAAAGCAAATTATAAAATTAATTCCAGATGCTTGTGTCAATTATGAGCCTATTTATCTTTTAGCACCAAAAGCAACAATGTATTATTTACATCAATTAGATATTCAGGTTTGTCGTTTATTGAAGAAAGAATTTAATCTTGATGGGGAAGATTTAAAATACGCAGCTTATTTGTTTGTGACTTACGCTATAGAAGTGAGGGCAGATGAATTGTATCCAATATATCAAGATATTTTGACGGCGCATCAACAAAAAGTGATGGTAAAATCTATTATTGTTGAAGAAGAAGGTCATCTTGAAGAAATGATTTCACAATTAAAAGAATTTCATAGTGAATGGAATATCTATGCAAATCAAGTGAAACAACTAGAAGAAGTGTTATTTATGAATTGGATTTCTGCAATTGAAAATGAATTGAATAATGTCGAAATTTTTTAATTCATTGCAATTATCTCTATTCGAAAGAGAACAAAAAGGAATTAAAAGAACATTAAAAGTTCGTTCTTCTGGAATTGATTTTTATAGTAATGATTATTTGGGATTAGCTAAAAATGAAATCTTACATCAGCAGATTTTAAATGAGTTTATAGCACAACCATCTTTACTTTATGGTTCTACTGGAGCACGTTTGATTAGTGGGAATTCCAATTACCTAAGAGAAACGGAACAGATAATAGCAAATGAACATAAAGTGGAAGCTGCATTACTTTTTTCATCTGGATATAATGCCAATTTAGCACTTTTTTCTGCACTTTTAACTCGACATGATATTGTTTTAGTTGATGAAAATATACATCGATCAGTACATGACGGGATTAAATTATCCAACGCAAAAAAAACAAAGTTTAAACATAACGATTTAGATCATTTAGAGAAACTATTGCAAAGAGTAAAAGAGCGTTGTTTTATCGCGGTAGAAAGTTTGTATTCGATGGATGGTGATTGTGCTCCATTAATTGAACTGGTTGAATTAGCCAATAAATACAATGCAGCATTAGTGGTAGATGAAGCTCATGCTTTTGGTGTTTTTGGTTACGGATTGGTTCATCAATTCGGTTTACAATGCAAAGTGTTTGCAACGGTTGTAACTTATGGAAAAGCGATGGGAATGAGCGGTGCCACGATTTTAGCTAATCAGTTAGTGATTGATTATCTCATTAATTATGCTTCACCTTTTATTTACACCACAGCTATTGCTGATTTTCATGTGACAGGTTTACGAAAAGGTTATCAGTTTATCAAAGAAAATAAATCGCTTCAAGAAAGTTTACAATATAATATCTCACATTTTAGAAATAGTGGCTTAACGAGTTCTTCAAATAAAAATAGTCCAATTCAAATTCTAAAGTTTGAGTCTAGGAGTCAATTAACCAAAATCCAAAATCAATTAGAAGAGGTTGAAATAAACACTTTTGCAGTTTTTCCACCTACAGTAGTAGAAGGAGGAGAGCGCTTAAGAATCTGTTTGCATGCTTTTAACACACAAGAAGAAATTAATCAATTAATAGAAAAGATAAAAGAAAATGTCTAAACAATTATTTGTTACAGGAATAGGAACAGGAGTTGGGAAAACGATGGTTTCAGCAATATTAACTGAAGCTTTACAAGCTGATTATTGGAAACCAATACAATCGGGAGATTTAGATTCATCAGATAGTTTGTTGGTAAAATCGTTAACTTCTCCAGAACTGAAAATTCATCAAGAACGTTATTGTTTGCAAAAAGCCGCTTCGCCACATCAATCTGCAAAGGAAGAAGCAATTGAAATCAATTTAAATGATTTTGAATTTCCCAAAACAACCAATTCTCTTATTGTTGAAGGAGCAGGAGGATTATTTGTTCCTATTAATGAAGAAGATTTTATGATTGATCTTATTCAGCAGTTTAATCTTCCAGTAGTTATGGTTGCAACGAATTATTTGGGTTGTATTAATCATACATTATTAACGATTGAAATACTGAAATTAAGAAATATCGCTATCGAATATTTTGTGTTTAATGGAGAGTTTGATGAAGACACTTCTCGTGTTATAAAAAATCATTTGTCTCCGGATATTTCTATCATCATTATACCAAAACTCAATTCAATAAATTCAAGCGAAGTGAGAAATATAGCAGAAACAATTAAGCATCAATTTAATATTTAAAATACAATGAAAGTATCAAACGAAACACGCCATGATTGGACGAAAGAAGAAATCGAAAAAATCTATCATCAACCATTATTAGATTTAGTATATCACGCATCCAAAAAACATCGAGAATGGCACAATGCAAGAGAAGTACAAGTATGCACCTTGTTATCTGTAAAAACAGGTGGTTGTCCCGAAGATTGCTCATATTGCGGACAAGCAGCGCGTTATCATACCGATATTAAAGTAGAAGCTTTGTTGCCAACTGCAACAGTATTAGCACATGCAAAGAAAGCAAAAGAAGCGGGCTCATCACGTTTTTGCATGGCAGCTGCTTGGCGAGAAGTACGAAATAATCGAGATTTTGATCGAATAATCCAAATGGTTAAAGGTGTAAATGAATTGGGATTAGAAGTATGTTGTACATTAGGAATGTTGACAGAAGAGCAGGCAATTCGTTTGCAAGAAGCAGGTTTACATGCTTATAATCATAATTTAGATACTTCCGAAGCTTATTACGATGAGATTATTTCTACTCGTAAATTTGATAATCGAATCAATACGATACAAAATGTGCGAAAGGCTGGGATTACAGTTTGTTCGGGTGGAATTATTGGCTTAGGAGAAACGCATCAAGATCGAATTTCTATGCTATTAACTTTGGCAACAATGTCAAAACATCCAGAATCTGTACCTGTAAATGCTTTAGCAAGAGTAAAAGGAACACCTTTAGAAAATAATCCGAAAGTAGATATTTGGGATATGGTTCGTATGATTGCTACAGCTCGTATTGTGATGCCTTCTTCGATTGTGCGTTTAAGTGCTGGTCGAATAGAAATGACAGAAGTTGAGCAAGCTTGGTGTTTTATGGCTGGAGCGAATTCGATTTTTACAGGAGAGCGTGAAACCTTACTGGTAACGCCTAATCCTGGGGTAACAGAGGATATGAAAATGTTTGAAAATTTAGGTTTAATACCAATGGTTAAACAAGAAACAACTCAGACATGTACACATTAAAAGAACGCGATCAGTTGGTGAATTGGCATCCTTATACGCAGATGAAAAAAGCCAATAATATTATTCCAATTGTAAGAGGAGAAGGAAGTTATATTTACGATGAAAATAACAAACAATATATTGACGCTGTTTCATCGTGGTGGGTAACGCTGCATGGACATGCGCATCCGTATATTGCACAAAAAATGCACGAACAGCTAACAACTTTGGAACATGTTATTTTTGCAGGATTTACGCATCGACCTGCAATTGAATTGTCTGAACGTTTGTTGGCTCTTTTACCTCAAAATCAAAAGAAAGCATTTTATAGCGACAATGGATCAACAGCGATTGAGGTAGCATTAAAAATGTGTTTACAATATCATTTCAATAAAAAAGAAGATAGACCTGTGATTTTAGCGTTCAAAAATGCCTATCATGGTGATACTTTTGGCGCGATGTCTGTAAGTGGAAGAGGAATTTGGACAGAACCTTTTAGTGAAAAGCTTTTTGATGTTATATTTATTGATACGCCGAATGCAGAAAATATAGAAGCGATTAAATCGCAAATAAAAGAAGTTGCAACTAAAGTAGCGTGTTTTATTTACGAACCTTTGGTTCAAGGAGCTTCGGGGATGTTGATGCATGAGGCTGAATATTTAGATCAATTGATGAGTTGCTGTAGAGCATATCATATTTTAATGATTCAAGATGAGATTTTTGTAGGATTTGGTCGTACAGGTAAATTATTTGCAGTAAATCATTTGACAGAAGTTCCAGATATTATGTGTTTTTCGAAAGGTTTAACAGGTGGTACTTTGCCTTTGGGCGTTACAACTTGTACAGATAGAATTTACCAAGCCTTTTATGCTGATGATTTGAATAAGACGTTATTTCACGGGCATTCTTTTACGGCAAGTCCATTAGCGTGTACCGCTGCGTTAGCAAGTCTTGATTTGTTATTACAGACTTCTATACAACAGCAAATAGCAAATATTGTACATCAACATCAACATTTTGTTGTGTCTATTCAAGATCATCCTAAAGTAAAAGTGATAAGACAATGCGGCACTATTTTGGCGTTGGAATGGAATACAAATGAAGAAACATCTTATTTTAGTGATATACACGAAAAGCTATATCCTTACTTTTTAGAGAAAGGTATATTATTGCGTCCTTTAGGGAATATTATTTATTTAGTTCCTCCTTATTGTATTTCGACTGATGATCTAAATTATATTTATGATACGATTCGTCAAGCTTTAATCGAATTGTTTTAATGTTAAGTTCTAAATGACGCTTATAAGATTAAAAAGATAAAAAAATCTCCCTTTTGGGAGATTTTAGTTTATATAATATTGTCAAATATTTGAAAATTATCATTTTATGATAAATGTTCTCTTATTTTTTTGATTAAAAAGCTTCCCTTAGTTTTGCAAAAAAAATAGTTTGTCTTTTCGATTTCGAGTCCATTTATCTAATAAATCCATTTATGTTATAGCGCTTATTGTAAGTGTTATTGCTGTTTTTGCTCTTGTTATATTGAGTTTTTTAATTAATAAAGAAAGTCAAAAAAATAATGATGAGTTTGTCAAAAAAAGTTTTTTGAGGAAATATGAAGCAGTTGAATTTGAGTTTAAAAACATCGAAGAATATCAAGAAGTTTTAAAAAAAGTTGTTAAAAAGACAAATGAAAAAAATGTAGCAGATCATTTTTTGGTTTTGAATGAATTAAATTCAAATCGAAAGTTAATTCGCCATGATTGGTTTTCTATTCATTCTCCAGAAACAAATTATTTTCCTGATGAATCAATCCTTTCAAAAGCTATCAATCAACCAAATATTAAAGAATTTCAATCGATATATACTACAAAAAATCAACAGATTGATAATTTTTTATTGGATTATAAAGACACGTTGTATTGGGTAAATTACGATTCTATTAAGTTGTCTAATGGACAAAATATGTATTACGGTTCGACGATTAATCTGTTTGATTTGTATAATTTTTTTACGACAGTAGATGCAACTTCGTCCAATTATATGTATGTTTTCAATAAAGATGGAATTTGTATTACGCATCCTAATGAAAAATTTATTGGGAAAAATGTTTTCGATTTTACAGATATTCAGCCAAGCGATACGATAACGAGCACAATTAATTCTAATTTTTCGCAAGATTTATATACGTTGAATGATGCTTCGTCCGAGTTTATAAAAGATACGGATATCAAACGTTTTATAAAACCTTTACACACCAAGAATTTTGATGGATATATTGTCGTGAATCATTTGAGTTATATCATTGATGAAAATGTAGAACGAACTAAATTTTATGTAGGTTTTATTTTCTTGGGAACTGTTTTTTTAATTATCATTATCTTTTTGTTATTCAATAAAATAACATCTAAAACATACAAGGAAAAAGCGTTTGTAATCGAAGAAAAAAATAGGTTATCAATTGAAAATGAAAAGATTAAAAATGCGAATACTCTAACGCAATTACAACAATTAAAGAATCAGATTAATCCACATTTTTTATTCAATTCGTTGAATTCACTTTATATGTTAATTGGTTTGAACAAAGAGAATGCGCAGAAATTCACGATGAATCTTTCTAAAATTTACCGATATCTTATTGTTCCGCCAAAGGAAAATATAGTGCTTGTAAAAAAGGAATTAGATTTTATTGCACAATACATGGATTTGCATAAAAGTAGATTTTCGGAAGAATTGATTTTTGATTTACAAATCGAAGATTCGAAAAGCTTAGAAAAAAACATTCCATATTTGGCATTACAGATTGTTGTAGAAAATGCAATAAAACATAATATTGCTACAATTGATCAACCTTTGACTATAAATATTGTTGTAAAATCTGATTTGATTATCGTCAAAAATACTTTTCAGAAAAAAAATAAAGCGACAGAAAATGAGAAATTTGGTTTAAACTATTTACAAAAAATCTATCATTTTTATCAAGTTGATAATTTCTCAACAAAAGTAGAAAATGAAGAATTTATTTGTTTTTTACCTTATATCGAACCAAAATATCCATTCACTCCAAAAAACTAACCACTCACTCCAAAAAACTATTATTATAAGAAAACTGCGCTTAAGTTTATGCCATAATTAATGATAATTTAATGTTCGAATGAGTCATAATAAGGAAAGAAAGAATTATAAATTAGCACTATATCTTGGTTTGGCAATGTCTTCGGCTGTTGTTTATGGACAAAAGAAAGAGGATAAAAAAGCTGAAAAAGATAAAACAGAGAAAAAGGATTCTACTGTAACGAAAGTTAAAAAAATAGATGAATTAATCAAGAAAGGAAGCTACAAGAAAGGTTTGTTTAATACCATTCAAGTAAAAACTGATATCTATTTCGAAATTCCAGATAGTTTATTTGGACGCCAATTTTTGGTTGTGAATAAATTGTCTCAAGTTCCAATGGAAGTTAACGAAGCGGGCTTGAACAAAGGAATGAATTACGAAAACAAAGTGATTTCTTTTTATCATGATAAAGTAGCTAAAAAAGTGTGGGTAAAAACAATTGTTCCACAAGTTTCTTCGCCTAAAAATGACGCAATCACAGCTTCTGTAAAGGATAATTTCTCAGAATCGATTATTGAGGTTTTTGATATAGAAGCTCAAAATAACGATTCGACAGCTGTTGCGATTAAAGTGAACAAAATTTTTGATGGAAATCAAAAAAGTTTTAATGATGTATTAACGAACATAGGTTTAGGAGGTTCGGTAAAGGCAAATCTATCGTATGTGGAAAATGTGAAAACGTTTCCAGAAAACATTGTGGTTAAGTCTCAGTTAACGACAAGTGTAAATGAAGGAGGGGTAGATTTGGCCGTTACCTTAGGTGTTACAAGTAATATTGTTTTACTTTCGACAACTCCTATGCAACCTAGGTTAGCAGATAATCGTGTGGGATATTTCACAGAAAAACATTGGTTTTTTAATGATGCTCAACACAAAATGGAAGATCAACGCTTTATTACAAAATGGCGTTTGGAACCAAAAGACGAGGATAAGGAAAAATATCTAAAAGGAGAATTAGTAGAACCTAAGAAACCAATTATTTATTACATCGATCCTTCGACACCAAAACAATGGCGCCAAAAAATTATTGCTGGTGTACACGATTGGCAAGTTGCTTTTGAGCAAGCTGGTTTCAAAAATGCGATTATAGCAAAAGAACCAACTGCTGATGACAAAGATTTTGATATTGATGATGTACGTTACTCAGTAATTACGTATGCAGCTTCACCAAAGTCAAATGCAATGGGACCTTCTGTGGTTGATCCGCGTAGTGGTGAAATTTTAGAGGCGGATATTATTTGGTGGCACAATGTAATGACTTCTTTGCATGATTGGATGCGTATTCAAACAGGTCCAATTGATCCAAAAGCAAGAGGAAATAAATTTAGTGATGAACACATGGGAGAAGCAATTCGTTTTGTGTCTTCTCATGAAGTAGGACATACATTTGGTCTGAAACATAATATGGGCGCTTCTTTTTCTTATCCAGTAGAATCTTTACGTTCGAAAGAATTTACAGATAAAATGGGTGGAACTGCACCGTCTATTATGGATTATGCGCGTTATAATTATGTGGCACAGCCAGAAGATGGTGTTACAGCAATTACGCCAAAAATCGGTTTGTATGATAAATATGCAATCGAATGGGGATATCGTTGGTTTCCAAATCAAGAAACAGAAAAAGCATCGCTTCGTAAAATGATTGAAAAGCACGAAGATGATCCAATGTATTTTTATGGTGAACAACAAAGCTATTTAAGTACAATTGATCCGCGTTCTCAATCAGAAGATTTAGGTGATGATGCTGTTTTGGCAAGTGAATATGGAATGAAAAATCTAAAACGTGTTTCAGAAAATATCTTGAAATGGACGTACGAAGATGGAAAAAGCTATATCAACACAGGGAAACTTTATTACCAAACAATAGGGCAGTGGGATTTATATTCTAATCATGTTTTAGCAAATGTTGGTGGGATTTATTTAAACAACACTTATTTCGGAATTGATAAAAAAGCATACGAACCAGTTCCTGCAGATATGCAACGTAAAGCAGTTAATTATTTAAACGAAAATGTGATTCAATTACCAAAATGGTTATTCTTTAATGATATTTTAGATAAAACGTATGCAATCAAAAATTCGCCAATGGGACCTTACGAGCAAACGCCGTATACATTAGCGAGAGAAATGCAATATGGATTGATTTATAATTTATTTACTGACGATCGCTTATTGCGCATGTTAGAAAATGAATTGAAACACCAAGAATTAAAATCTAATGAAAAAATTTATACAGTTGAAAATTTATTTGATCAAGTAAGAAGTGCAGCTTTTGATAAAAAATCAAACTTAACTATTCTTGAAAAAATGACTCAAAAAAATTACGTTGATGCCTTAATCGTTTCAACAAACAAATTATTTGAAAAAACAACTGTAGCAGGACTTACAATTGACCAAAACCTACAAGTACCAACTATCTGTAATTATTTAGACGAAGAAAAAATGGCGCGTAACATTAACTATTCTTCTATGAAAAGGGTGTCGGAAGTGACAACCTATAAAAGAGCAGAATTGCAACGTGTGTTGACTTTGTTAAACAAGAAAAAGAATAATGGAGATGCGTCTACAAAAGCGCATTATGCCGATTTAATCATTCGTATTAAAGAAGCTTTAAAGTAAGATATAGAAATGAAAAAGACACTCATTCTTTTGCCACTTTTTGCGGCAAGTATTGCGTTTTCTCAAGAAAAGAGAGTGATTACAGGTTCGGTTCAAGACGAAAAATCGTTGGTTGGAATTGCTGGTGCGTCTGTTAAAATTGAAGCTCAATCAATTTCGACAAAAACAGATCAAAAAGGAATTATAGAAAGTGTAACGGTTGGTACTGTTACAGATGAAGATGGTTTCTTTTCATTAGAAGTACCTGCAGGTACAAAATCTGTATTAATTAGTTATTTAGGTTACGATTCTAAATTAGTTGAACTTTCTACAGATTTATCAACATATCATGTAAGCTTAAAATCAACTTTAGGTGAAGTTCTTCCAGAAAATAATGATTTAAAAGAAGTTGTTGTTACAGGTTATCAAAAAATTGAAAAACGGAAACTAACATCGGCAGTATCAACTGTAAAAATGGATGATATTCAACAAGCTGGTGTTGCTAGTGTTGATCAATTGTTAAGCGGACAAATTGCTGGTGTAGCTGTTTCTACAGAAACTGGTTCGCCTGGTTCACCAAGTAAAATTAGAATTCGTGGTACGGCTTCTCTTTCTGGTCCACAAGATCCGTTATGGGTGATTGATGGTTTACCATTAGAAGGAAATGATGTGCCAAACTTTAACGATAAAGATAACATCGATCAATTGCAAAACTTTTCTATCGCTGGATTAAATCCAAACGATATCGAAGATATTACAATCCTTAAAGATGCTGCTGCAACAGCTATTTATGGTGCAAGAGCTGCAAATGGTGTAATTTCGATTACAACAAAACGCGGTAAAAAAGGCGCTATGACGGTTAATTTTTCTGCGAATACATTTGTAACAGCTCGTCCAGATTTTGGTCGTTTAAATTTACTAAATGCTTCTCAGAAAGTTGATCTTGAATTAATGCTTGCTAGTCGCGATGATTTAACGTATCGTACTGATAAAGGCGAAGTAATGCGAATTTTGCAAAAGAATGGTCAATTAAATGCTTTACGAAATGGAGGTTTTAATTCTTTAGATCTTATCACGCAAAATCAAATTAATTCTTTACGAAATAACACAACCGATTGGGGAAAATTATTGTATCGTAATGCAATTAATACACAATACGGTTTGAGTATTTCAGGAGGAAATGATCGTTCTGATTATTACTTCTCATTAGGATATTATGATGAGCAAGGAACAACGATCGGAACAGGTTTTGAACGTTATAATCTTACTTTAAAAAACAATTATAAACTTAACGATAAATTAGATGTAGGGATTTCTATTTTTGCAACTTCAAGTGATAAAAAATCTTTTGTAACAGATGCAGATGCGTCTATCAATCCGATTAATTATTCACGAAATGCGAATCCATATTTATCTCCATTCAATGCAGATGGTTCTTATCGTTATGACAACGATATTGATGGATTTGAAGATCGTTCTGTTCCATTCAATTTTATCGAAGAAAGAGAAAACACAAATTATACATTAAAAAACCGTTCGTTAAAAGGTATTATTGATCTTAATTATCAATTAGCAAAAGGTTTAAAATTAACATCTCAATTCGGAATTCAGTACGATAGTAACAAAACAGAAAAATACGCTGAGCAAGAAACTTATTTTACGCGTAAAATGAAAGAAGGAACGCGTTATTATAAATCTGGACAATATTTGTATTTCTTACCTGACGGAGGAGTTAAACAAAATTGGGATAACGAATTTTTTCAATATAACTGGAAGTTACAAGGAACATATAGTACTACGATTAACAATCGTCACGAAATTGATTTGATGGCTGGGACAGAAATTCGTCATACACAAAACGAAACGACTTTAACACGTGCTTTTGGTTACAATAAAACGACGAAAACAGGAACGCCAATCGTTTTCCCAAATTCAAGTTTTGCAGCAGAAAAACGTTACGAAACGTATAGAGAAATGCCAACGGAAGAAAATGCTTATGTATCTACATTTGCAACCGCTTCGTATACATTAGACAGAAAATATACAGTTTTTGGTAGTGTTCGTTATGATGGTACAAATTTATTCGGTGTTAATAAAAAATATAAATACTTACCAATTTGGGCAGTTTCTGCTTCTTGGTTAGTTTCAAAAGAATCGTTTATGGAGAACATCGATTTTATTTCGAATCTTCGTTTACGCGCTTCTTATGGTTTACAAGGAAATATTGATCGTAATACTTCACCTTTCTTTATTGGTGAATATAATGATGCAACAATTTTACCAGGTAATAAAGAAGATATTATCAATGCGATTAATTTACCAAATGATTTGTTGCGTTGGGAAAAAACAACGAATACAAATGTTGGGTTAGATTTAGGTCTTTTCAAAAATCGTATCAACCTTGCTGTTGATGTTTACAATCGTAAAGGAACAGATATGATTAGTATGCGCGAAACACCATTAGAAACAGGTTTTGAATATACAATGGTGAATTGGGGAGAATTAACAAACAAAGGTTTCGAGATTGCTTTAACAACTCGCAACATTGATAAGAAAAACTTTAAATGGTCGACAACAATTAATTTTGCGCACAACAAAAGTAAAGTTCTTAAAGAGCAACAACGTGAAAATAGTTTAATTCCATCTCGTGAAGGTTTACCTGTAAATGCAATTTTTGCTTTAAAAACAGCTGGATTTGACGAATACGGAAATCCAATGTTTTGGAAAGGAGATGAAAAAGTTTCTGCAAAAGAATTCTTTGCTTTATATGACTTATACGAAGATTTTTTACCAGGAGAAATTGTGGATTCTAAATTAACAAGCGAAGAAAAACGTAAATTATTTACTTATATCGGAGATCGCGATCCTAAATTTACAGGAGGTATTATCAATAATTTCAAAATTCACAATTTTGATTTAACGATTTCTGCAGCGTTCAATTTAAAACAAACGGTGATGAAAACGCCTTCTTATCGTGGAATGGAATTGGATCCGGGTCGTAATTATACGCAAGATATTTTCGAGGCAGGTTCTACACTTCCAGGAATTACAAGTCCAATTAAAGGCGATAACGATAGCTGGATGGCGAACAAATGGTTTGCAGGAAACAATGCAAATGCGTACAATTTATTAGACATTTGGGCGAAAGAAATTAGTTATATGCGAATCAGTAGCATTCGTCTTGGTTATACTTTACCAAACAAATATGCTGAGGTTGTTGGTTTCAAAAGTGCTCGTTTTAGTTTAGAAGGACGTAATTTATTTGTATTTAGTAATGGATACAAAGGTTATTTTGATCCAGAAACTTACGGAAATATTTATGCACAACCAATTGCTAAATCTGTAACAGTAGGACTTAATGTTTCTTTCTAAATTTTAAATCAAATGAAAAAAATATTTTTATTATTAAGCATAGTTGCAGTTAGCTTTACAGCAGTTAGTTGTGACAATTACTTGGATATTGAACCAGATGGAAAAGTGATTCCAAAAACGGTAGAAGATTACCGTATGGTTTTAACGAATTCTTATTCAAAATATCCAACACACAAGTCGTTGACAGCTTTACGTACGGATGAGGTTACATTGAATGAATACTCAAATGACTTTATTTCGTACCGAGAAATTGCACAATGGAAGGATACAAATCCAGATCAAATATCAATTCAATTTCCTTGGGTTAGTTTTTATACGGTGATTTTTTATGCCAATCAAATCATCAACGAAGGACCAAAAACAATGGAAAACTCTGCTGAAAAAGATCAATTATTAGCAGAAGCTTATGCGTTACGTGCGTATGCGTATTTTGATTTGGTGAATTTATACGGAAAACCATATAATTCAGCAACAGCAAGTACAGACAAAGGTGTTCCTCTAAATTTAAAAGTAGATTTAGAAGCAACGCTTAAACCATCATCTGTTCAAGAAGTTTATAATCATATTGAGTCTGATTTATTGCAAGCGACAAAGTTGATGAAAATGAATCAGCAATTAGCTGGATTAAATTATAGATTCTCGAATGCAGCTTTAAAAGCTTTAGAAGCAAGAATCGCTTTGTATAAAAATGAATGGCAAAAAGCAATTGATTTTTCTGATTCTACATTAAAAATCAAAGGTGATTTAGTGAATCTGAACACAACAAAACAAGTTCCAAATCATTATACATCTGCCGAATCTATTTTAGCTTTAGACAATACATTGAATCCTGCAATTCAGTATATGTCATATGCTTCACCAGAACTGTTAAGTAGTTATGATACAGAAAATGATCTACGTTTTCCGCTTTATTTTGAGAAAAGTGGATCAAAATATAAAGTTATCAAAGGTGGAAATTCAGAGTTCAAAACGTCTTTCCGCGTAGCTGAATTATATTTTATCAAAGCTGAATCATATTTGAAATTAAATAAGTTAGATCAAGCAAAAGCAACTTTATTTTCAGTTTTACAAAATCGTTATACAGCAACTGGTTTTGCAAAATTACAAACAGAAATTTCTGCGATGAATTCTACTGAATTGATGAAGTTTATTTTAGATGAACGTTTTAGAGAATTTGCGTTAGAAGGACAACGTTGGTACGATTTACGTCGAGCAAATCAAAAACAAATTATACATCAAATTTCAGGTAAAGAGTATATTTTACAAGAAAATGATGTTCGTTATACAATAGAAATTCCACAAGCAGCTAAGCTCAATAATCCTCATTTATAACATTTTTAGACCGTCTTTATTCATCATTTAGACGGTTTTTTTATACTTTTGCATTCATGAAAATTGCAATTGTAGAGGACGAATTATTGGCGGTTACTTATCTAAAAAATCTGTTAGAGGAGCAATCGATTGTTGATATTTCTTCAATTACAATTTTGCGCTCAACAAAGCAAGCAACGGAGTTTTTTAGAGATAATTCGGTTGATTTAATCTTCATGGATATTCATTTGGGTGATGGGAAAAGTTTCGAGATTTTTCAGGAAGTTGAGATTCTAACGCCAATTATTTTTATCACTGCTTATGATGAATATGCGATGAAAGTTTTCAAGCATTTTACGATAGATTATATTCTGAAACCCTTTGAAGTAGAGGAGTTGCATATTGCATTGCAAAAATTCAAGACTATTCGAACTAGTTTTGATATTTCACCAACATTACAATCGATAGCTGTTTTAGAAAATTCACCGTCCGAGATTATGCATCGTTTTTTGGTAACGAATGGTAACAAATTACGTTCGGTAGAAGAACACGAAATTGCTTATTTTTTTGCTTCGGGAAAACATCTTTTTATAAAAACGAAAGATGAACAAACCTATATTTATGATGATACAATAAAGGATATTATAAATAAATTGGATGAAACTATTTTCTTCAAAATCAATCGAAAATTTATTGTTCACATTGATGCAATTACTGAAATAATAAGACATTCAAGTCAAAAAATTGAAATTCATCTTCAACCAAAATCAGAAGCTGAACAAGCTATTTTTATCAGCAAAACACAGATTAATGCTTGGATGGATTGGATGAATAGATAAAAAAAATCTCACATTTGTGAGATTTTAAAATATTAGTTTATAAATTTTCTAACATCAAGATAATTTCACTTTCGATGCGTTGCATCATTTCAGGCAAAATTTCGATTTGATGTTTTACATTTTCGATGGTATTGTACGTCAATTCTCCCGTGTTCAAATTCAAATTATATTCAATTTGTCCTTCCCACGAATTACTCGATTCATAAAATGAAACCATTTCAAAAGGCAATCTTGGCAAAATTTCGCCAAAATGTTCTTCTAATTTGATTCGATTTTCTTGATTAATTGTTAGTTTTTCCATGATTTAATAATCATTGCATTAGCAGAAGTTTCGTAGAAAATAATTGCTAAAAGTTGTAAAAATTCAGCATGATTTAGCTTTCCAGCAACTACTTCTTCAATATCTGCTTCGTAATATTCTTCAATTGTTTTGGTCATCAAGGCCTTAAAATTCTCCAACGGAATATTTTGATCTTTCAATTCATTTAATAAATAATTATTCGAAGCTAAAAAATCAGGACGAGTTCCGAAAATAGGAGACTTACGAATATTTAACGCATTATGAAAAGTTTGCGAAATCAAAACGCCACGTTCCAATTCTTCGAATTCCCAACCTTTACGAACTCTTCTTGGATTATTTTCATAGAAAATATGGTTGTGAAAAGCGTGAATATGTTTCGCAATATCCGTGTTGGTATGTAAATAAAGGAATTGCAAAATCGAACTAAACAAATGATTTGCGTTCAGATTCGCTGGATAATATGTGTACAATAATGGATAATGAAACAATGTTGTGTACAAAGGCGAAAAACTATCAATAATGTTTAGATTCAATACATTTATTCCTTCAAAATCTACTTTCTGATTCGTTTGATAATAATTAATTCCAGCCAAATAAATATCCTCATAACTCAATTCAAACTGATTAAGATACGCTCCAATCTGTTTGAAAAAAGAAGTATTTAAGTTATGATTTGTAACTAATTTATATTGTTTATTTTCAAATTCTTTAATAAAATCTAACTTAAACTCAGACTTTAAATTATCATTGATAACTTTATCAAAATCAAATGATTTATTTCTAATTACATTGACATAAATTTCGTTGTATGTATAAATAATTTGCTTTATTGGTTCTGTATCCAAAGCTTCAAACGGATTGATGTCAGCATTTGGCTTAGCATATAACGTAAACAAACGACGAAATTCTTGCTGAATCTTTTCTTCTTCCGCAAACATATTCATCAATTGATTGGTGTTCGCAGCAATAATACTTTCACCTAAAAAAAATAAAATACCAGCTTTCAAATCTTCATCAAAACCACATCTTTCAAGGGTTTGATCAAAATAAGTTTTGAATGGATTTTCAGGATTTTGGCTCATATCGAATAATTTTATTTTATCATTTAAAAAAGTAAAAGTATTGATTTTTTGAAGATTTAAAACGAAAAAACCTCTGTAAAACAGAGGTTTTTAAAATTTATTTTAGTGAATTCGTTTAACTTGTTAAAATTCAACCATTGAAGGATTCAATCCAGAAAAACCATCAGCAGGCATTTCATCAATCGCTTTTACATCTTCTGCGCTTAATTTGAAATTATTTGAAGTCAAATTCGCTTCAATATTCTTTTCTGAAGAGGAGCGAGGAAGTGGTAAAATTTCTTTCGCTAAACAATAATTAATACAAATTTGACCAACTGAAACATTGTATTTATCCGCCAAAGAAACAATTAATTCGTTCTCCAAAATTCTTCCCGAACCAAGTGGACTCCATGCTTCAACCAATAAATTGTGTTGTTTACAAAAATCGACTAATTCTGGTTGCGAATGCCCTGGATGAATCTCAATTTGATTAACCATTGGTTTGATTTCAGCCGTCTCAAATAAAGCTTCCAAATGATTGATATTAAAATTACTCACACCAATCGCTTTTGCTTTTCCAGATTTGTAAATTTCCTCAAAAGCTTGCCAAGTTCCAGCATTCAATTCTGCCCAAGTATCAGGAAATTGCGTTTCATTTGCTGGCCAATGAATCAAATATAAATCCAAATAATCTGTCTGTAAATCAGCTAAAGTTTGCTCAAATGCAGCCATTGCTTTTTCGTATCCACGCTCAGAATTCCAACATTTAGATGTAATGAATAATTTACTACGATCTACATTTTCAGCTTTCAAAACTGTTCCAATTTCTTTTTCATTTTTGTAGATTGCTGCCGTGTCAATATGTGTATATCCTTTTGTTAATGCAATTTTTAGAGGTTCTATAACTTTTTCACCTTCCAATAACCATGTTCCAAATCCAATTGCAGGAATTTCGATCCCGTTTGATAGTTTAAAGTTTTCCATTTTTTCAATATTTTTATATTCAAATTTATCTCAAAACAACCAATTTCAATAATTAGTAGACGTTAATTCTTATGTTAAAACTCATTTATAGAAATCTTAAATTTAATTGTTTGTTAATAAAATAGTTCTATATTTATTCTCGAAAAGTGATAGGAAAAAATATTAAAAATGACACAATTTACAGGTACGATTGAGGATTTTATGAATACACATGAAGAATTTATTAATGCTTTGATTCTTAGAAAAATTAATCAACAAGTTGTATTAGATAAGAAAGATGCAGAAGATATTCAGCAAAATGAATTTATTCAACAAAAATTAGATGATTTAAAAGAACATATGACTGATTTGTTTGAAAATGAATTTGGTGATTGGGAAATTACAATGGATTTAGAATCTTTTGAACAAGAATTTGATAAACATTTTCAGATTTCGAAGCAAGAATTAGAAGATAATGTGCTGTTGAAGTAGGTGATTATGGAAGAAAAACAGATTTTACATGTTGATTTCGCAACTTTGAGACAATCGTATATAGAAGTCAAAAATTTTCTAGAAAAAACAACAAAAGAAAAAGTTGAAAATGTTGATGTTCTGATTGAGAAAGATTTATTTTTATCAGGATTAGATAATGAATCACTTTTGATAGCGTTTATAGAAAAATATGATATTGATTTTTCTAAATTTGATTATTCAAAACATTTTTTGTCAGAAGGAGAATTAGCGAATGGATTCCAAGTTGTCTTAAATATAGTTTTTCTTCCGTTATATTTTCTATTTTGGTTGATAAAAGAATTTACTTTTGATTTGATTGACTTAAATAAATATTTGATTAAGATTGTGAAATTATTTTCAACTAATCAAAGAGAAACTCGTGATATGAGTTTTGGAGATTTGTTAACTTCTTATGTCAACAAGAAATATACGTTAAGAAACACTACAAAATTCGTTTTGCATAATCCTAAACTCTCATAAAATCTTCTTCCAACAAGTCTTCTAAAGGACTTTGCATCAAAGATTGTGGTAAATTTCGGAAAGCAAAATTTCGTATATTCATCAAAAATTTATTGTCGACTTGAGCAACTTTTCCAGCCAAACGAGAAGTATCGATAATATAATGTGTTCGTTTCAAACGACGTAAATTATAATGTTCAAAAGCTAACAAAATATCAGTATCTTTTTTGATTAGTTCATCATACAAAACACAAACATCTTCAACAGCCATGCATGCGCCTTGCCCCATGTTTGGTGTGGTTGCATGTGCTGCATCTCCAATTAACAATACACGATTAAATGCATAATTATTAATCGGTTTTATATCCATAATTGGCGTAGCAATGATGCTTTCTGGATTCGTTTTTTGTAAAGTATTTCTGATTTGTCCCGAATAATCTTTGAACTGATTTTTAATATCACTTAAAGCGTAGTTGTAAACTTCAGAATTTAGTTTTGTATTGACACAAGCATACCAATAAATTTGATGATTGATTAATGGCGTCAAACCAAATCGACCATTTGGTCCCCATGTTTCGATGCTCTTTTTTGAATTGTAAGATTTATCCTCTACAATAGCACGCCAACAAATATAGCCTGCATAACGAGGTGTTGAATGTTTTAACAATTGTTGACGAATTGTAGAATTTATCCCATCAGCACCAATTAAATAATCACCTTCTGTAGAAGTTCCATCTTCAAAATGAAGGACAACTTTCTCAAAACTTTGTTCAAAGAATTTTATTTTTTTTGACGTTTTAATTTTATTCGAATCAATTTTCGAGACTAAATAATGATGTAAATCTGCACGATGAATGGCAAAATTTTCGTTGTTGTAATTTTTTCTTAATCGTTCTGTGTCCGCTTTCAGAATTGTTTTTTCTTTCCAATCTTGAATTTCAAAATCTTCTAACATATGCCCCAAAGGCGCAACCTCTTCTGCTAAACCTAGAATTTCAAATGCTTTCATTGCATTAGAAGCCAAACCAAAACCAGCCCCAATTCCTCGAACTTCTGGAGAAGCCTCGAAAATTTCGTAGTTATAATTTAAATCTTGCAAAGCTTTTGCTAAAGTTAAACCCGCAATTCCTGCACCCGCAATTAAGAATTTTTTACTCATTGATAAAAATAAAGTTCAAAATTAATCATTCTACTATAAACCAAAAAGAAAAGCGAATCAATTTGATTCGCTTTTTAGAAGTTATTTTGTCGAAAATTATTGTTCGTTAAAATATTTGTAGAAATATGGAATAGTTTCGATTCCTTTGTAGAAATTGAATAAACCATAATGTTCGTTTGGAGAGTGGATAACGTCAGAGTTTAATCCGAATCCCATTAAAACAGATTTTGTTCCTAATTCTTCTTCGAATAAAGCAACAATTGGAATAGATCCACCAGCTCTTTCGGCTAACGCTTCTTTTTCAAAAGTTTCAGCTAACGCTTTTTTAGCAGCGATAAAACCTGGGTGATTAGTTGGTAAAATATAAGGTTTACCTCCATGATGTGGTTTTACTTTAACTTCTACAGAAGAAGGCGCTAAAGTTGGGAAATAATCTGCAAATTGTTTTGTTACAACTTCTGGATCTTGTCCAGGAACCAAACGCATTGAAATTTTAGCATACGCATGAGAAGGAATAACTGTTTTAGCACCTTCGCCAATATATCCTCCCCAAATTCCGTTTACATCTAAAGTAGGACGAATAGAAGCTCTTTCGATTGTAGAAAAACCTTCTTCTCCTTGGATATCAGCAATACCAATAGATTTCTTGTATTCTTCTACATCAAATGGAATTTTAGCTAAATCAGCTCTTTCGTCTTCTGTTAATTCAAGAATTGGTTCATAGAAACCTGGAATTGTAATGTGACCTTTTTCATTGATTAATTTTCCAATCATTGTTGCTAAAACATTAATCGGATTAGGAACAGCTCCACCATAAACACCAGAGTGCATATCGCGATTAGCTCCTTTTACCTCAACTTCTACATAAGATAAACCACGTAAACCAACAGAAATAGAAGGTTGTTCGTTTGAAATCATAGAAGTATCAGAAATCAAAATCACATCATTTTTTAATTTCTCTTTATTGTTTTTAACGAAATTTACTAATGAAGGAGAACCAACTTCTTCTTCACCTTCGATCATAAATTTAACGTTACAAGGTAATTCGTTTGATTTGTTTAAAGCCTCAAAAGCTTTAACGTGCATAAACATTTGACCTTTATCATCAGCAGAACCACGAGCAAAAATTGCTCCGTCAGGATGAATTTCTGTCTTTTTGATTACTGGCTCGTATGGTCCAGATTCCCATAATTCTAAAGGATCAGCTGGTTGTACATCGTAATGTCCGTAAACTAAAACAGTAGGTTTTGAAGCGTCAACTATTTTTTCTCCGTAAACAACAGGAAAACCTTCTGTTTCGCATACTTCAACATTATCAGCACCTGCTTCTTTTAAATATTTTGCAACCATCTCGGCAGCATCATTTACGTCTTGTGTGTAGGCTGGATCAGCACTAACTGAAGGAATTTTAAGTAATTCGATTAATTCATCAAGAAAACGTTGTTTATTCTCTTGTATAAATTGTTGCGTATTGTTCATTTTTGTTTGTTATGAATAATAGGTAAATTTAAAAATAAAATCTTGATTAGACTTTCTTTTTCAAGAAAAATATAATGCGAAAACCTTTGTATCTTTGCAAAAAATTAGAGAATGATATTATATAATACAACTTTTATTGTTGAACAAGAAGTGCATGATGATTGGTTTGCGTGGATTCAGAAAGAGCATATTAATGATTATTTGAAATCAAATTGTTTTATCGGTGCTCGTTTAGGAAAAATAACTTCTCATATAGAACCTGGGGCGGTTTCTTATTCTTTGCAATTATTTGTGAATGATGAATTGACTTTAGATAAATTCAAGAATAATTTTTTATCAGAAATTAAACAAAAAAGTTTGCAAAAATACGCGACTAAAGTACTAAGTTTCGAAAGTGAAATGGAACATATAGGGGATTATAATTAAACAAAAGCTCGAGAAAATTCTCGAGCTTTTTTTATATTCTTTTTTGAAAAATAACTTCAATATTCAATTCAATCCATTGTTTGGTGCTAAAATCATAATATGACTTTGTAATATTTGTAGATAGACGATTGTAGTCAATAATTTTTAAATTTTCAATAGAAACATTTTTTTTATTTTCCTTGTTACCAGTATAGTTGCTTTCTGTATAACTACTATCTTTTATAACCATTACTTTATCCGATAATGTTGTAGATGTTACAAATCCATATTTTACAAAATCTGCATAACCGCTTGGTATACTTGGATAATCATAATTTATTAATGTTAGAGGAAAATTAAAGGAGATTAATTTTACTTTAGGTCTAACTTCTAAAAAGTTCTCTTGTTTATTAAGAATTTCAATTTCATCCAACAAATTAGTTGATGTTTTTTTATCATTGTTTAAATCAACTGGGATATTAGCTTTATAGGACACAATATTATAAGTCTCAACTACATCTTCTTCCGAAAAACCATCATCATCTTTACATCCAAAATTAATAAGAATTATACTAGATGCAAGTAGTAGTTTAAAGTAATTTGTAATCATATCATTATGAATTTTAGTAAATATAATAATTTCATTGATTTGTATAGTTATCAATTTTTGATTTATGTTTTTTTGACTTTAGTTGAATTATTTCAGAATTGGTTTCGATTTAGATAAAAATACCTATTACGATATTTTACTTCCGAAAAATTATAATTCAAACAAAGCGTTTGTTATTAAAATGGGCAAATCACCTGATAAAACAGAAAAATTGATGGACGCAAAAATGTAGTTCCAAAATAGAATAAAAAAATGCAGTAGTTTTTCTACTGCATTTTTTGTTTATGTTTAACCTTCGAAGCTTCTTACAGCGTCTAATGTTTTATTAATTTCAGCATCTTTAATTGCATCAGAAATAAACCAAGTTTCGTATCCAGAAGGAGCAATGTAAACTTCGTTCGTTAATAAATGATGGAAAAATTTGTTGAATCTTTCGTGGTTACATTTGGTCACATCTGTAAAGTTTTTAATTTCCGTTTGCTCTGTAAAGAAAACAGACATCATCGACCCTAAACGATTGATATGATTTGGAATTCCTTTTTCTGCAAAGATTTTAGAAATTTCAACATCTAAAGTTTCTGTAGCGTTATCAATTCTATTGAATAATGCTCTATCATTATTGATAATATTCAATGTTGTGATACCAGCACGCATAGCAATTGGATTTCCTGATAATGTTCCCGCTTGATAAACAGGGCCAAGAGGAGCAAGGTGATTCATGATTTCGCGACGAGCAGCAAAAGCACCAACAGGGAAACCTCCGCCAATTACTTTACCAAATGTTACAATATCTGCATTGATGTTTAAACGTTCTTGAGAACCTCCCATCGCTTGACGGAAACCTGTCATTACTTCATCAAAAATTAATAAAGCTCCATTTTCATCACAAATTTGTCTTAATCCTTCTAAGAAACCTTTTTCTGGAACAATACATCCCATGTTTCCTGCAATTGGCTCAACAATAATAGCTGCAATTTCGTCTTTATTTTGTTCGAATAAAGCTTTTACATCTTCCAAATTATTGTATTCTGCCAACAACGTATCTTTTGCAGTTCCTTGTGTTACACCCGGAGAATTTGGATTTCCGAAAGTTGCAGCACCAGAACCAGCTTTAATCAAAAATGAATCTGAATGTCCATGGTAACAACCTTCAAACTTTACAATTTTATCACGATTTGTATAACCTCTTGCCAAACGAATTGACGACATACAAGCTTCTGTACCTGAGTTCACCATACGAACCATATCGATGTTTGGAACTACAGAAGTAATTAATTTTGCAATTTCAGTTTCCAATTCAGTTGGTGTACCAAAAGAAAAACCATTTTTCATCTGCTCAACAGTCGCATTCAAAACACGCGGATCTGTGTGTCCAATAATCATTGGTCCCCAAGAATTGATGTAATCTACGTAAGCACGTCCATCTTCATCATAAATATAAGCACCTTCGGCTTTTTTGATAAAAATTGGCGTTCCTCCAACAGATTTAAATGCACGAACAGGAGAATTTACACCTCCTGGAATATATTCTTGCGCGTCTTTGAATAATGCGCTACTTCTTTGATACAACATAATTTTACAAAAATAGTTGCACAAATTTACTGAATCTTAAATGAATTATGAAGTGATTTTGATTAGATTATAAGTTTATGTGAAGATTTATTTTCTAAATACTCAATTAATGTTTTAATCAATTGATTTTCTTTCAAAATCGTTTGATTTCCAATCAAAAATAATTGCTCTTTTGCACGTGTTAACGCCACATTTAGTTTTCGGTCAACATTTCCTTGGTCATTCATATTCACCAACGCATTCAATTGTGAATAATATGTTACCGCAAAACTATACAAAATAATATCGCGCTGACTTCCTTGATAACGCTCAACTGTATCAACCGTTATTTGCTCGTAATTAGGAATATTTGCTAATTCTAATTTTTGTTTAATCAAGGCAATTTGATTACGGAAAGGCGCAATAATTCCAATTGTTTTCTTTGCATCAAATTCTTTTTTATTGATTTCGTATAAATGAATAATTTCTTGTACAAATTTCACAATCAAATCGGCTTCTTGCTCATTCGTTGAAGGCAAATAAGGATTTTCGTCCACATTGATAAACGCAAAACGATGATTCGTAATAAAGTTTTGTAAATCATTTGATTGATTATGATTTTCAAAATGTAAATCTGCACGTTGGCGATGTAAACTTTGCTTAATCTCTTCATTCAAATTTGGAATATCATAGGCAACATTTAATTTTCCATCATAAAAATAATTGTTCGGAAAATCTGCAATTTCAGCATGCATTCTTCCTTGATAAGTCAATTGGTCAAATGAATTTTCGTTATTATTACGCTCACAAAATTCATACAAACGTTCGAAAATTGAGTTTTTACGATTGATTAAACCAATATTTTCTAATAATTCGTTGTTCGTTTTTGCTAATTCAGGATTTTGCAAAACAATTGCAGGCAACTGTTTGTGATCACCAATCATGATAAAACGTTCTGCTTTTGGTAGAATTCCAACAATTTGTGGTTCTAAAATTTGTGAAGCTTCATCAATAATAATTGTATCAAATTTCTTTAATTTCAGAATATCATTTTTACTCGAAATTGAAGCAACCGTCGAAACAAAAATGCGTTGTTTACGAATAATATCTTGAATTGTTTTTCTCGAAAATTTTTCTCCTTTTTGCTCTAAATCAACATCTTTTTGCTCGATAATTTTATTCAATAAATTAGGATGAAATTCAGGAGAAGTAGATAATTCATTCCCAATTCTGATGAACTTTTGTTCAATTTGATCAGAAATAGCCGAATTTATCGATTCACATAATTCATCAACCGCACGATTTGTATACGCCAAAAGCAAAATATTACAATCTTGTTTCTCGTAGATTTCTTTCACCAATTCTTTGATGATAATCGATGTTTTTCCTGTTCCTGGAGGTCCATTCAACAAGAAATAATCTTTAGAAGAAAGCGCTTTTTTCAAGATTCGATTTTGTTCATCCGAAAGATTTGAGTTAAAATACGCATAATCCATTTGATTTCTTGGAATAGATTGCGTTAAAATCAAATCTTTTTTTGCTTTAGAAGAATGAATTAATCCATACAGATTTCGGTACATCGAAACAAAAGAAGAATCCATAAAATCGCGTTCCAAAGCCCATTTTCCTGATGAATCAAACGAATCAAAAAAGCGTGTGTTGGGCTGCTGATAACGAAAACGCAACACAATAAATTCTCTCGAAATACTTTTGATGGTACATTTAAAAACCTGATTTGTTAAAACCGAATCTTTGAAATTATTTCTTGGATAAAGAATGCAAATATCACCTTCGCGAATCGAAATAAAATCATTCGCAGGATTAGTTCTTTTTAACTTGATTTCACGTTTTGGATCAGAAATATGATTTTCTACAATTTCTAAATCATAAATAATCTCGAAATTATTATTTTTTTCTTCGAAAGTATTCAGCCACAAACTCGCCAAACCGTTGTTAGAAGTTGATTGTCCCAAACCAAGTTTCGCCATATATTGCTCTTTCGCAATGAAATTCGTAAACGAATAAAAATAAGCTTTTTCTAACGGTGAACTATTTTTGATCGGATAGATAAATTTATCCAACTGTTCTTCTAAAATTTCTTTGAAACGAGGATTAATTTTTCGTTTGATAAAATTGGCAGGTTTAATCGAATAAATAGTTGATTCAATATCGGTTAATGCATGATTTGCTAACCGATTTTCATTGATAATTATTCGATTTCGTAAATCAAAAATACGTTGAACTCGCGCTAAAGTTGGCACATCAAAACGTAAATTTCCTTGATATACTTTCGAATAGAAGATATAACCTTCGGTGTTTTTTGTGACATCTTTAAACTCTAAATCATATAAAACACCAATAATTTGGTAATATAAAAAGAGCTGCGTCGCATGATTTGGCTTGACACTTTTTCCATCATCAGGAAAAGGTGCACCACCAGATTTCAGCTCGATAATTTTATTTTTTCCTTCGGGATTAATGTCTAATAAATCTAAACGACCCTGAATACCATATTGTTCGCACAAAAATGAAGGCTCTATTAATGCACGATCCAACGAAATATCATATTGAGGAAAATCCTCGGTCAACACTTTTTGAATACGGTCAAAATGACCTTTTGCTTCCAGATAATAATCTTTCAAGTCTTGTGGATTCGTCAAATCGTTGCAAGCCGTATATTCTAATGGATAATTTTTGAAATCATTCTTGAAAATCTCATTAAAATCTGTGTTTTCAATGTTTTCTGTTGAAAAATGATCGACTACTGAATTGGCAAAATTTCCTAAACGAATGTGTTTACTATTTGGCGATTCTTCAAATTTTTTCTGAATATAATGCAATTCAGAAGTTCCATAATCCTGAAAACATTCAGCAATTGCCGAAATATCAACCAAATAATCTGGTTCGAGAATGATAAAACGTGGATGATAAATTCCTTCTTCATCAATCGTCGAATTGACTAAATTTAATTGTGCACCAACCCAAAAATCCTCAACAGAAGTAAAGTTTTCATTTACGCCATCCTCATCAATTTGAACTGTAATATTTTCTTCTGTTTCATTATCTTCATGATCGCAAATCAAACAATCTCGTTTGATTTCAATCACTTGAACACGCAATTTTTTAACCCGATTTCGAGTAAGAATTTTGTTTGTATAAAATTCTTTTTCAGGAAAATAGTAGATAATTTCTGCTGGAATCATTACTTCATAAATCGAAGAAATAAAATCTGCAACATATTTATAATGTGTAAAATATTCGTGTTCTGTCGGTTCGTATTTCTCGCTCAGAATTCGTTGAGCCGTTTTACGAAAGGAATGAATTTTAGTGGAAACTTGGTATTGATTACAGATAAAAGATAGCTTCGAGAAAAAGTTAGAAAACTGTAAAGCTTCGTTTTTTGTCAACTCAAATGCAATATTTTCAACCAAACGTTTTAAATCTAAATATTTAAAATTGATTGGTTTATTGGCAAGTTGAATTTGTAAAACTTCATTTAGCAGTTGATTTCCTATTTCTTCTCGATTCACGGCGATTAATTTGGTGTAAAATTAAGACTAAATATTGTATTAAAAAGACGTTTAATCCCACGTTTTCCAATCATCACTTGTAAACAACCATTTTGGAGTTTTAATTTTACCTTGTTGTAATTTATACCAAGGATTTAATTTTTTATTCATCGGATTATTAAGAATTTGAATTTTTTCAAATTATTTAATTCTCAAAGGTGAAACAATGACAGCAAATCCATCAGGATCTAAGAAAGAAATTCCGTTATCATTCCAATATGGATTTTTAGATTTTATTGGTTTGATATGATGAAATTATAAACGCTCAATAATTTTTTCATATTCTTGTTGTGTTGTTGGATAAAATACCAAACAATTGTCTTCATCAAAGTGATGATTTATATTTTCGTGAGTTGTTGTAAATTTTAGATGCCAGTTTAAATCTGGTTTTCCAATAAAAATACCATCATATCCATTATGATTTTGAAACTCTCCAAGAATTTCAAAATTTAAAACTTTAGTATAGAATTTTTTTATTTAGTTGATTTGATTGGTATGACGAGCGACTCAAAATTGCATAAAATTCACTATTATTATTGATTGAAAATTAGTTTATTTTATTGAATTTTATGGAAATAATTTTAGTACAATGAAGAAAACTCTTTTATTAATTTCGTTTATTATTTTTAGTTTATTTAATGTATTTGCTCAAAAACAAAAAGATTCTAAAAGTTCTGAAGTTATTATTTCAAAAGATTTTAAAAATAAATTAGATCCAATTAAATCAAATTTTAATCGAATTAATTCGATTAAAATTTGGACAAAAATAAAAGAAATTGAAACTGATGATTCTACCGAAGGTGGTTTTATTAATTATTATTTTTTGAACGATAAATTAGAAAAAATTGTGGTTCGAAAATTTGGAAAATCAGGTCAATATTTAGCCGAATATTATTTGTTAAATGATAAATTGTCTTTTGTTTTTGAACAAGGTACAACTTATAATTTTCCTTTATATTGGAAAGGATTTGATGATAAAAAATCGAAAATTGAAGAATTTCGTTATTATTTTGAAGATAGAAAATTGATTCATTTTATAGGAAAATCTAAAAATTACAAAACTGAAAGTAAAGATACTTTGGACGAATTTGATGAGATAATTAAGAAAGAGAAAAGTAATTAGATAAATCAAAATAACTACATTTATTAAAAATTAAACAATGAAAATTGCCATATTAGATGATTATCAAAATGCTGTACCGTATTTGAAATGTTTTGATTTAATAAAAGATTATGATGTTAAGGTTTTAAATCGTTCATATACAAATACAAAGGATTTAGCAAAAGAAATTGAGGATGTTCAAATTTTAGTTTTGATAAGAGAACGTACGAAAATAAATGAAGAATTATTATCCCTTTTACCAAATTTGAAATTAATTAGTCAAACAGGCAAAATTTCAAATCATTTAGATTTAGCCGCTTGTACGAGTAGTGGAGTTGCTGTGTCAGAAGGAATTGGTTCTCCTATTGCTCCAGCCGAATTAACTTGGATGTTGATAATGAATGCAACTCGAAAAATACCTCAAGCTATCGAAGCGATGAAAAAAGGCGAGTGGCAGACTAATATTGGTTCTACAATAAATGGTAAAACAATTGGAATTTGGGGATATGGAAAAATAGGACAGATGATTGCACAATATGCAAAAGCTTTTGGAACGAAAGTGCAAGTTTGGGGAAGTGAAAATTCTCGTCAAAAAGCATTGGAGGATGGTTTTCAAGCAAGTAATTCTAAAGAAGATTTTTTCTCTACAAGCGATGTTGTTACACTTCATATTCGATTAAATGAGCAAATAAAAGGTATTGTGAAATTTGAAGATTTGAAATTAATGAAACATGATGCAATTATTGTAAATACTTCTAGAGCTGAACTAATTAAGAAAAATGATTTAAGTAAAGCTTTAAGTCAAAATACACCAACTTATGCTGCTTTAGATGTATATAACTCTGAACCAATTTATGATAAAAATAATGAATTTCTAACGAATCCGAATGTAATTTGTACGCCGCATTTGGGTTACGTTGAAGAAAATAGTTACGAATTATATTTCTCAAAAGCTTTTGAAAATGTTGTGAATTATATTGAAGGAAATCCAATCAATATTGCAAATCTTGAAGTTTTAGATTAATAAAAAATCCGTCAATTGACGGATTTTATCTTTTTAATACACTTCTTCTTTTTTGAAGAAAACCGTGTCATTTTCTTTTCTAAATTTCAGTTCCGAATATCGAATCGTGTAATCATCGGACATTGCGTAAGTTTCTAAAATAAAATTATCCTTAAAACGATAATTTCTATTGGTTTTATGTTTTGCATTCGATCCTAATTCTTCTTTCAAACTCAACATTACTGGAGAAATTTTGAAGCGAGGATCAGTTTCTATTCGATTAATAATGGTATTGACATCGGCTGAATCCATTATCAAAACTGTTTCTTGTTTCATATTTTTAATTCCAGAAATATCTGTCGAAACAATTTTTAAATTTCCTTTAAACCCAATTCCTGCTTGGTGTAAATCAGTTTTCAAATCATCGTTGGAATACATTTGACTTCTGTAACCATATTTCACCATCGGAATCATCACAATAAAAAAAATCGCAAGCGAAACAATCATCGCGGCTTTGTTGTAGCCTGCCATTCGCAATCCATAATAGATAAATGGAATCAAAATCAATAATACAATTCCGAATATAATGACTGCAATTAATCCTGATTCCATTAGCCGTTAATCATATTTAAAAATTCGTCTTCCGTTAAAACAACAACTGTTCCTATTTCTTCTGCTTTTTTCAGTTTACTTCCAGCTTTATCGCCAGCAACCAAGAAATTTAAGTTTTTAGAAACTGCAGAAATATTTTTCCCGCCATGATCTTCCACCATTTTTTGTGCATCAGTACGATTGAATTTTGTCAAAGTTCCTGTAAACAAAAACGTTTTGCCTTCCAAAGAATCTGACAAAGGTTTTGCTTCTTCACCAATCTCGAAATTCAATCCATAATCACGTAAACGTTGAATCAAAATCTGATGTTGTTCTTCTTTAAAATATTCCTTAATCGAAATTGCAATTTTTTCTCCAACATCCGTCACAGAAACTAATTCTTCCATTGTTGCATTCATCAAACGATCAATAGTTTGAAAATGTTTGACTAATTTTTTTGCAACCGTTTCACCAACATGACGAATTCCAATTGCATACAATACCTTTTCGAAAGGTTGCTCTTTGGATTTTTCGACAGAATTAATAATATTTTGAGCAGATTTTTCAGCCATTCTTTCCAAAGGCAAAATATCTTCTTTTTGTAAAGTATAAAAATCAGCAATGTTATTTAGCAAATTTGCTTTGTGTAACAAAACCGCTGTTTCACCACCAATACTTTCAATATCCATTGCTTTTCGAGAAACAAAATGTTCTAATTTTCCAATAATTTGCGGTTCGCAACCATTCTCATTTGGACAATAATGCTGCGCTTCACCTTCATTACGAATTAATTCTGTTCCGCAAGAAGGACAATTTTTAATGAATTCGATTTCTTCGGTTCCAGGTTGGCGAACATCAGTATTGACACCAATAATTTTCGGAATAATTTCGCCTCCTTTTTCCACATAAACCATATCACCAATGCGGATATCCAACTTTTTAATAATATCTTCGTTGTGGACAGAAGCACGTTTTACGATCGTTCCAGCCAAAGAAACAGGCGCAAGATTTGCAACAGGCGTAATCGCTCCAGTTCGACCAACTTGATAATCAATACTCAATAATTCGGTTTCGGCAGCTTCAGCTTTAAATTTATACGCCATTGCCCAACGTGGAGATTTCGCAGTATAACCTAATTCATCTTGTTGCGAAAAAGAATTTACTTTGATCACAATTCCGTCCGTTTCGTAAGGTAAATTTTTACGTTCGATATCCCAATGATCTACAAAAGCTAAAACTTCTTCCAAAGAAGTACATAATTTTGATGTATGCGGAATCTTAAAACCTAATTCATCAGCGGCTTGTAGCATTTCCCATTGTGTAGAATAAGGTAAATTATTTCCGATAAAATAATATGGGAAACATTGTAAACCGCGTTTCGCAACTTCTGTATTATCTTGTAATTTTAATGATCCAGAAGCGGTATTTCGAGGATTTGCATACAATTCTAAACCATTATTAGCGCGTTCTTCATTAATTGAAGCGAATTTATTGAGCGGAATTGTAATTTCGCCACGCATATAAAAACGTTCAGGATAATTTCCTTTCAATTTCAATGGAACAGATTGTATAGTACGTATATTATTCGTGATTTCATCACCTTGTGTTCCATCTCCACGCGTTACAGCCTGCGTCAATTCTCCATTTTCATACAAAATAGAAATCGAAGCGCCATCATATTTCAATTCGCAAACAAATTCTACTTTTTCACCTAACGTTTTCTCAATTCGTTTTTCCCAATCTTGTAAATCTTCAATTGAATATGAATTGTCTAACGAATACATTCTAAATTCGTGTGTAATCGTCGGAAAATTTTTTGTAACCATTCCACCAACGCGTTGTGTAGGGGAATTAACATCAAAAAAGATAGGATTTTCGTCTTCTAATCGTTTTAATTCTTTCAATTTCAAATCAAATTCGAAATCAGAAATTGTCGGATTATCTAAAACGTAATAATTATAATTATGCTGAGTAAGCTCTTCTCGAAGCGCTAAAATTTTGTCTTGTATTTCCATTCTAAAAATGTTACCGAACAAAGATAAACACTTGAATTAATACGAACAATTTTTAAAATAATTTGGAATGATTTATATTTAGGAATATTTATTGCAACGTTTATTGAAAAATAATCAACTATGAATAATTTATTAGAAGTTTTGGACACAAAATCAAAAGGTTTTGAAAATACAGTTTCTATCGTAACAACTGGAGCAGCAGCAGGAATTGCAATTTCGAAAGCAATTAATAAGAACGAAAAAATTGGAGCTGTTGTTGGAGTAGGAGTAGGCTTGCTGGTTTATGCAATGTTTAGTCCTCAAAACAAATTGGAAAAAGAGAATAAAAAATTGGAAAAGCAAATAGAAGAGTTTGAAGCTAAATTGGAAAAATAATCTGTTTTTATTTGTAAGTATTTTAACTTATTTGGTGAGTTTAATTTTGCCTGTTCACTTATTAAGTATTGATTTTATTGAATATTATTCTGGAGATTCTAGAACAGAATATTTGAATTACATATCTAATATTAGGATATATAACGATATCAGAGTTGCCAATTGATTTTATCTGTTGGTTAGGGAACTTTACATTATTATTTTCTTGGATTTTTTATAAGATAAAAATAGGATGAATATTAGGTATTATCGCTGTTATTCAAATGTCATTATACGAAATTAATCATTTAACAAGATTAGATATTTTACAAATACATGAATATGATTTACCACATTTTGGTTATTGGATTTGGTTATTTTCATCCATTTTTGTCCTAATTTATCATTACAAAAAATATAAATTAAAAAGTCAAACATTGTAAAGTTTGACTTTTTAGTTTTGTGATATTCATAATTCGTTCTCGAAGATGATTAGATAGAATTTATTCTTAAGACATTTTAAATGTTTTTATCTTAATAATTATATTGATTTTCGAATTAATTAGCAATCCATACTCTATGAAAACCTTTATTTAATGCCAATTTGGACTGATTTTCTTCTATTTTACGAATATGAAAATTCACTCTCGAAGATGATTTAAGTATAAACAAAATTTGCTTGTATAATTTATTGATTCTATATTATATTATATCTATAAAATTAGTCGAGATTAGTGTTGTTTTAGAAAATTGGAATTAATACATTTGTTAAAATAAATACTCTATAAAAACTATAGATATTATATAAGAAAATGAATCAACTAAAAGAGATATTAGAAAAAGTTACAGGACAAGTAAGTTTAGAAGAAAAATTATTTTTTTTGAATAACAACGTTAAAGAAAAAATAGTTTTTTCGACAAGTTTTGGTTTCGAAGATCAAGTTATTTCTCATGTTATTTTAAGTCAAAAATTAGACAATATTAAGATTTTTACTTTAGATACAGGTCGTGTTTTTCAGGAAACGTACAATACGTGGAACAAAACAGAATTTAAATATCAAGCGAAGATTAAACCATTTTATCCACCAACAGAGGAGTTAGAAAATTTTGTTGAAGAAAATGGAATTAATCCTTTTTACGATTCGGTTGATTTAAGAAAACAATGTTGCTATATCAGAAAAGTAATTCCTTTGAATCGTGCATTAAAAGAAGCATCAGTTTGGATTACAGGTTTGCGTGCGGAGCAATCGAATAATCGACATGATATGCACGAAATAGAGTTTGACGAAGAAAAACAATTATTCAAATTCAATCCATTGATTGATTTTACAACAGGGGATTGTTTCGAATATTTGAAAGAAAATAGAGTTCCTTACAACCCGTTACACGACAAGGGTTTTATAAGTATTGGTTGTGCTCCTTGCACACGTGCTATAAACGAAGGTGAAGATTTTCGTGCCGGAAGATGGTGGTGGGAAGACAATAGTAAAAAAGAATGCGGTCTACATGCAAAGTAGACTTCAGGTGTTAATTTAATTTGAATGACTCAGCCTATTTTAGGTTGAGTTTTTTGTTTACTTTTACTAGATAAGTTTCAATAATGGAAATAGAACAAATCTTAAATCAAATTTCGCCACTTTCATCACAGTCTATTCAATTGATAGCAGATAAAATTCAATTGATTCGATTACCAAAAAACACCACGCTTATTGATGCTGATAAAGTTGAGAAAAAGTTATATTTCATCAAAAAAGGAATTGTTCGCGCGTATACGATAGACGATGGAAAAGAAATTACGTTTTGGTTTGGGAAAGAAGGCGATTTGATTTTATCGATGCGAAGTTATGTCGAAAATAAAATTAGTTACGAAACAATCGAATTAATGGAAGATTGTGAGTTATATGAAATTAAATCTTCAGACATACAATTGTTTTATGCGACAAATTTAGAAATTGCAAATTGGGGAAGAAAACTTGCTGAAATTGAATTGATAAAAACTGAAGAGCGTTTTATTTCTAGGCAACTAGGAACGGCGATTGATCGTTATAAAAAATTGTTAGAAGAAAATCCAAGTTTGATTAATCGTGTGCAATTAGGTTATATCGCGTCTTATTTAGGAATTTCTCAAGTGACATTAAGTAGGATTCGCACAGAAATTTAAGCGAATAATTTTTTTACAAATGTAAAAAAAATCTATTTTTTTCTAATTCATCTTTGCATCAAAATATTAACAAAATGAATTGGATTTTATTGATTTTAGGAGGATTATTCGAGATTGGATTTACATCATCTTTAGGGAAAGCCAAAGAAACAACAGGCTCAGAAATGTACATTTGGTATGGCGCTTTTGCAATATGTTTGGTTGCAAGTATGACGTTATTAATCAAAGCAACACAAACTTTACCTTTGGGAACTGCTTATGCTGTTTGGACTGGAATTGGCGCTGTTGGAACAGTTTTAATCGGAATTTTTGTATTCAAAGAACCAGCTAATTTTTGGAGAATATTCTTTATTTTTACATTAATTAGTTCAATTGTAGGATTAAAATTTGTTTCGCATTAATGAACGAAGAAATTACAATAAAAAGAGTTGAAGAAAAACACATTACAGAACTTCAAGAAATCTCTAAAAAGACATTTGCAGATACATTTTCTTCTTCTAACACAGAAGAGGATATGCAAAAATATTTGAACGAAAGTTTTTCAGAAGATCAATTATTAAAAGAATTGAAGAATCAAAATTCGTTGTTCTTTTTTGCAATGATTAACCAAAAAATTGTCGGTTATCTGAAATTAAATATTGGTGATGCTCAAACAGAAGTTTATGATATGAATTCTTTGGAAATTGAAAGAATTTATGTGTTAGAATTGTTTCAAGGAAAGAAAATTGGACAAATTCTTTTTAATAAAGCTGTAGAAATAACTAAAAACCTCAACTTGCATACAATTTGGTTAGGAGTTTGGGAAAAGAATATTTCTGCGATTAATTTCTATTTAAAGAATGGTTTCGAAAAATTCGATCAACATATTTTCAGACTTGGTGATGATGAACAAATAGATTATTTAATGAGATTAAAATTATAAGATTTATAATATGTCAAAATGTCTTATTAATTCTATATTTTATCAATAATGTGAAGTGGTATTGTTTTTGACATTGTAACAAAAAAATAATAGATATGGACACAAATAGAGATTATACATTCGAAGAAATACCAGATAGCTCTCACAATGAGCAAGATTTTTATGCAAAATTCAAAGAAAGATTAGATGATGTACAAAAATTTCCAGCTGATTATTTGTTCAAATTCATTTATCCTTCAAGTGAAGAAACGATGGAAAAAATCAAAGATATTTTTGCAGGAACGAATGCTGAATTTGATTACAAAGCTTCAAAAAATAGAAAATATACATCTATTTCGATTAAACTTTATGTGATTGATGCGGATACAGTAATCAATTATTACAAAGAAGTTTCGAAGATAGAAGGCGTTATAATGTTATAAAAAAGGTTGCAAATGCAACCTTTTTTTATCTTTTTAAAAAGAGTAGGGAGGTATCAATTTTTCAATTATGAAATTAATGTTCCCAGAGTAACCCTCTTTATTATGTTAAATACATAATGTGATTATTTTACTTCTTCGATAAAAACAATTGAAATCAATTTTTTAAATTATTATTTTTTTCAACTTGCAAAGATTTATCGGAACTAAATTTTAGTTTATACTTCATTTTATAAAATTTTGAAAGTTAATTTTCAAAATTTTGCATTCTCAATTCATTTCATAAAATCAACTTATTTAGAATAGAATTTTTGCTTTATTAAATTTTCTTAGAAATAGTGAGTTATTAAAGTTATTATTAATCAATTTTAAATACTTGTAAATACTTACAAATATTTGTAAATGGATATATTGCTGAATATAAATTTATTATAATTAATGTAGAATTGTTTTTTAAATGTTTAATCAGATAAATTTTTAGTAAAACTATTTTAATAAGTATAATTGAGCACAAACTTTTGCATCAGATAAAGCTTCATGATGGTTGAGTTGAAGATTAAATCGGCGAGCACAATCGGATAATTTTGTAGGAACAATTCCTTTCTGTTTGAAAATTCTGTATGTACATTCCCACTTTTCGGCAAGGTTAAGTTGAGAGTAATTGAGGCTATAAAACTCCATTGTATTCTTCAAAACAGAACGATCAAACGATTCGTTATGTGCAACAACAAGCTGATTTTGTAAACGATGTTTGATTTCAAAATAGACGTCTTCAAAACTTGGTGCATCAATTGTGTCTTCGGGACGAATTCCATGAACCAAAATATTATGATAATTATATTGATTTTGTGGTGGTTGAATTAACGTGTAATACTCGTCTGTAATCACATTATCTGTCACAGTTACAATTCCAACCGCGCAAGCAGAATTACGATAATTGTTTGCAGTTTCGAAATCGATGGCAACAAAATTTTCCATAATTTATATTTTGTTCGATATAAAATTAATGATATTTTCTTGTTCGAAAGGAGAAAACCAATTGACAGTTTCATCTTTTTTGAACCATGTCATTTGACGTTTTGCAAAACGTCTTGTATTCTTTTTGATTTCTTCTATCGCAAAATCCAATGTAATTTTCTCTTCAAAAAAGTCGAACAATTCTCGATAACCAACAGTTTGCAAAGCATTCAAATCTTTTAAAGGAAATAAATTTTTTGCTTCATTTAATAAACCTTCGTTCATCATAATATCAACTCGACGATTGATTCGGTCGTACATTTCTTCGCGAGGAAGTTCTAAACCGATTTTAATTATGTTAAATGGATGTTTGTTCAAATCTTGATTTCTGAAGTTAGAGAAAGGTAAACCCGAAGATCTAAAAATTTCTAAAGCACGTGTTACACGCTGTTTATTGAAAATATCAACTTCTTCAAAATACTTTGGATCGACTTCTTGCAATTCTTTTTGCAATTTTTCAATTCCAAATTCAGCAAGCTCATTATTCAAATCTTCTCTAATTTTAGGATTAACATCAGGAAATTCGTCAAAGCCAACTGTGATCGCTTTTTCATATAAACCAGATCCACCAACCATGACGCAAATGTCATTTGTTTTGAAATAATTATTCAAAAAAGCTAAGCCATCACGCTCAAAATCACCAACCGAATATTTTTCGTGAATAGAAATATTTTGAATAAAATGATGCTTCACTTCAGTCAATTCTTCCTCAGAAGGAACAGCAGTTCCTATCTTCATTTCTTTGAAAAATTGACGACTATCACAAGAAATAATTTCGGATTGAAAATGTTTTGCAACTTCTATTGCCAAATTGGTTTTACCAATTGCAGTTGGTCCAACAATAGAAATTAAGGTTTTATTATTTTGAATTTTTTGCATGTTATATGAAATCGAGCGCAAGATACTTCGATATTTTATGAAAAGAAAAAGCTTCTATAAAAAATAGAAGCTTTGTAAATTATATTGATCTTTAATTAATCATTAAAGTGGTAAAGGAAAACAACATCCGCCGTATAAGCAGGTTTCGGATTATCTTTAATTTCTAAATTTGCTTCGATGACAACTTTTGCAATTCCTCTCAAATTAGTAATAGATTTCAATTTTGCAGTTAATCTTACCTCACTATCAACCAAAACAGCTTGTCCAAATCTCAAATTTTCAATTCCATAATTGATTAACATTTTGATGTTGCGCACTTCCGCAATTTGATCCCACAAATGTGGAATTAAAGATAGCGTTAAATAACCATGCGCTATTGTTTTTTTGAAAGGTCCTTCGTTAGCTGCTTTTTCAGGATCTGTATGAATCCATTGATGATCTAAAGTTGCATCAGCAAAGCGATTGATTTGTTCTTGATTTATTATATGCCAGTCAGATTTACCGATTTCTTTACCTTCGAAAGCTTTGTATTCATCGAAATTATTAATAATTACCATTATTCAGGTGTTTTAGTTTTTAGTATTGTATTGCTCAAATCTAATAAATAATCGTCAGATAATAAATTTTATTTATGAGAAAGAGAGCATTTTTTGAATAATCTAAAAATAAAAAATCCGACTGAAAATTCAATCGGATTTTTTATAGCTATTTAATTTATTGCTACTCAATAATTTTTGCATCTTCAACATTTGCATAGGCTCTTTGCGTATCTCTCCATGCAAGATATTTAATAATTTCTTTGTTGAAATATTTCATTCCAAAAAGTAAAATCCCAAAATCATCTATCAAACCAAAAGGTCCAAATAGCGCTTCTGGAATAATATCAATAGGAGAAATAATGTATAAAGTTGCTACAAATCCAAGAAATAAATTCATGTTGTCAGGTTTATAACTTCCTTTTTTGTAATCACCTAACATATTGAAAAAAGCCTTTACTTTTTCAAAAAAAGATTTGTCTTTTTGAGCTGCCATTGCTGCTTCTCCAGCGACTTTAAAGAATTTTGATTTTTTCATTTCACAAAATATGTTTTAAAAACGTATTATGTATTACAAAGTACATGCCAAAACATTTAAATTGATTTTTGTGTCATGTTAAAACTTTATGTTACATTGTTTTACTTGTTTTTCTTTTTCAGTTTAATGATTTTTGCATTCAATATTCTGTCAAGCTTTGGATATCTTTCGCGCATTAATTTTGTGCTGTTAAAAATTTCTTCATCTTCCATTGTTTGTCCAGCGTAACCATCATACAAACTTTCTACAACATTCATTCCGTTCACCACTTTTCCAAAACTTGGAAAACCTACTACATCATTGGAATTGATTGTATCCAAACGATGATTATCTTTCAGATTAATAAACAAATCCAAATCTCTTGTGTTTTTTCCTGCGCGCGCAAAACTCAAAGCTCCTTTATTATTTCCAGCAATAACAGGTTCATCTTCTACAATAAACTTTTTCCATTGATTAGAAACAATTGTGTCTGTATTTCCAAATTGGGCGACAAAGTTCGGAACAACACGATAAAAAGTTCCATCTTCGAAAAAATTGTATTTAACCAATTGATAAAAACGATCAACAGCTTTTGGCGATAATTTTCTTTCAACTTCGATATCAATATTTCCTTTTGTTGTTTCAAATCGAGCAACAAAATTTTCTGGTGCCTGTTTCGTTGTCCATTTTTTATGAAAAACCGTTTTGCTAGAAGTACAAGCCGAAAGCGTAATAAGTGTAAATAATGTTAGAGTAATTTGTTTCATGTTCTAATTTTGTGGATTAAACTTAAACAAAAAACGACACTTAGCGTAAGTGTCGTTTCATTATTTTTGCAATTCTTGTTCAATTTTAAAAAACCATTCTGTTTTCTGGTTATAAACTTCCGCTTCGGCAAGCATATAATGTGCTTCTTTGGTTTCTTCATATTTCACGCGATCCATCGTTTCTGGGTTGAAAGGTGGTAAAGGTTGCACTTCTGCACTAAAAGTTTTGGTGTGGCCTTTATATGTAAATGTTTTGGTGATAATTTCTTTTTCCATTGTCTTTTAATCTTTGGTAAAAATACAACTTTTGCAACGGAGAATTTACATTCGGAATAATTTAATTTTTAGGCTGAATTATTTTTTGATAAATAGTAATTTTGCAGCTATATGATTACTCAAAATAATTCTAATCAACAACAAGTTCTTGTCGTTTCTTCGTTTGATGAACTTGTACATACAGCTTTTTCTGGGAAAAATAATGCGATAAATTGGCGGCGAAATTTAGAAGGTGATTTTGAGGAAATTGTGAATCAATTGATTTTAAAAGATGATATTACTGTTATTTCTATTGATGATTTGAATGATTTAGATTTATCTAATGAAGGAATTAAAGCGAGAAATATTTTGATCAATGATTTACAACAATTAACTGATTTTGGCGCTTCGCCAACTTTAAACTTACTGAAATGTTACGAACGCGATACTGAATTTGATTTTATTTCGACAGATGTTTATTCATTTCACGTTGATCGTTCGCCAATTCCTACGGATACTTTTTTGTGCACTTACTATGGCGCTTCCAGTGATATTGTAGCAAATGAAGATGTGGAACAAAAAATTTTGATTCCAGAAATTAGAGAAAAACTATTCGAATTATATGATGGATACATTGATGGTTTTGAAGATTTTTTGAAAGAATATTTCTTTGATTTGCATTATCAAATTCGTCCAGGTGTTGAACCAATTAATTTAGGATTAGGAAATCTTTGGCGATTGGCAGTTGATCATCCAGAACAAAAAGTTTTGCCTTGTGTACATCGCGCGCCGAAAGAAAATAAAGATGAATATCGATTATTGTTAATCTGTTAGGAATAAATTAATCAAATAATATTAATAAAAATTATATAATTTAGATTCAAAAGATTAGGCTTTTGAATGAAGTCAAGCTTTTATTATTACAATGGTTTCACTAAATTTGCGTATATTTATTGATGAATAATTATTGTTAATTTAATTTCTATTATTATGAACAAAGAATCAGATATACTAAAATTAGAAGAAGCAGGAGCGTTAAATCGTTTAGCTAAATCTGCATCGCAAGCTGCAATCAGAGTTTCAGAAGCATTAGATTTATCAGTTCAATATGTTCAAGGAAATCGAATCATCGAGAGAAAACCTAATGGAGAAATTAAGGTGATTAAAACAATAGATCGAGTAAAAGTTCCAGCTGAATTGAAAAAAGGAGCTAAATTATGTCTAAAATAAAACGTTTGCGCGTTTTTGCTGGTCCAAATGGATCTGGAAAGTCTACTTTATTCGATTCAATCTCATCAAAATTTAATGCTGGATATTTTATTAATTCAGATTTGATTGAGAAAGAAATTTCTTTAAAAGGTTTTATTGATTTGGATCGATATGAACTAAAACTTACCGAAAAAGATTTTGAAGATTTTAAAACTGAACCTGCTTCAGTTTCATTATTCGAAAAAGCAAATAACGAAGGAAAAGCAATTGATGTGCAGTTTCGAAATAATGTTTTGGTTGATAAATCTAAATCTACACATAGTTACGAAGCGTCTTTTATTACTTCATTTATTCGAAAACACTTATTGATTAAAGGTAAATCTTATTCATTTGAAACGGTAATGAGTCATCCTTCTAAAATTGATGAAATAGTGGATGCTAAAAATCGTGGTTTCAAAACATATATGTATTTTGTCTGTATTGAAGATCCTTTGATTAATATTTCTCGAATTGAAAATAGAGTAGAAAAAGGTGGTCACGCTGTACCAGATGAAAAGGTGATTAAACGATATCATTCTACTTTAATGAATTTATTTCCAGCTTTAAAAATTGTAGATAAAGGCTATATTTTTGATAATTCAACTCAAGAAATGAGATTATTTGCACAAGTTAAGAGAAATGAACTTGAAATAGTTTCGGATAAAGTTCCAAATTGGTTTATAAAACAACTGCAATAAAAATTTTATCTTTGTAATTATAATGGTACAAATGGACGAATTCTAATTTAGAACGCCATATATTACAAGGATTACATTAAATACTATGGATTTAAAAGATCAATTAAAAAATCTTTTTCCTGATCATATACCTGAGCCAGAAGAAGTATCAAATGAAGAACAACATGAGTTATGGATTCAGAAAGAACCATTGATTTGTAAGTTTGAGAAACGAAAAGGGAAAATAAATACAATTATAGAAGGTTACGAAGGAGAAACAGAAGATTTCAAACTTTTAGCAAAAGAAATTAAGCAATTTTTGGGTGTTGGAGGGAGTTTTAAAGACGAACAAATCATCATTCAAGGAGATTATCGCGACAAGATTATGGCTTTCCTGAAAGATAAAGGATTTAAAGTGAAAAGAGTAGGTGGTTAATAATTTCTTTACAATTATTACTGATAAAAATTGTATATTGTTCTCTTATTTTTAATTATAAAATCATGAGTAAAGCAGCATCAGAATTAGTTTTAAATGCAGACGGAAGTGTTTACCATTGTAATATAAGACCAGAGCATTTAGCAGATACTATTATAACTGTTGGTGATCCAAATCGTGTCGAAAAAGTTTCAAGACATTTTGATACAATCGAGCACACAGCAAGCAAAAGAGAAATTGTAACGCATACAGGAACGTTGAATGGTAAACGTTTAACAGTTATTTCGACTGGTATGGGAACGGATAATATTGATATTGTTTTATCTGAGTTAGACGCTTTGGCTAACATCGATTTAGAAACTGGAGAGATCAAAAAAGATTTCAGAAAATTATCATTTGTTCGTATGGGAACTTCTGGAGCTTTGCAAGCGGATATTCCTGTTGATAGTTTCGTTATTGGTTCTCATGGTTTAGGTTTAGATGGACTTTTGCATTATTATATTGGGAGTGAAGCGGTGATGAATAAAGAGGCAGAAGATGCTTTTATCAAACATGTTGATTGGTCGCCGAAAAAAGCACGTCCATATTTAGTAAAAGGATCTGATTTGTTGTTAGATAAATTGGCTTCTGAAAAAACAATTCAAGGAATAACGGCTACAGCTTGTGGTTTTTACGGTCCTCAGGGACGTTATTTGAGATTGCAACCAAATCCAGCTGATATTAATGAGCGTTTAACAACTTTTAATTACGAAGGTTTAAGAATCTCTAATTTTGAGATGGAAACTTCTGCAATTTATGGATTATCAGCGATGATGGGACACGAAGCGTTATCAATAAATGCAATTGTTGCGAATAGAATTTTAGGTGAATTTAGTGCCGATTCTTACAAAGCAGTTGATGCAATGATTGAATATTCGTTGGAAAGATTAACGAAATAATTTCAGAATTAATTATACAAAACAAAAGCTCGAGAAAATTCTCGAGCTTTTTTGATTTTATATAATTTAAGAATTTTAATTCAAATTCATTAATTCTTTTGCTTGATTGATTGCTGCATCTGTCAATTCTGAACCAGAAATCATTTGTGCAATTTCTTCTAAGCGTTGTTGTTGAGAAAGCACTGTCACGTTTGTTTGCGTTGTTTCGTTTACGACTTCTTTGTAAACTTTTAGCTGATAATTTCCTTTTGAAGCGACTTGTGGCAAATGCGTAATCACTAAAAGCTGCATATTTTCTGCCATTGTTTGCATTACTTTTCCTGTTTCATTCGCAACTTTTCCAGAAATTCCTGTATCTATTTCATCTAAAATTAATGTAGGCAAATGTTGATGAGTTGCCAATAATTTTTTAATCGCTAACATCAATCGAGAACGTTCTCCACCAGAAACAGATTTCTCAAAAATACGAGGTTCCATTCCTTTATTTGCTGAGAATAGAAACAAAACTTCATCTTTTCCAGTTGCTGTAAAATCTGCTGTTTCGTTTAATTGAATGGTTAATTGAGAATTTTCCATTCCCAATTGTGACAACGTATTCAAGATATTTTTTCGGATAATTTCGATAGAAGAAAATCTATTTTTTCTAATTTTAATTGATTGTTTTTCAAGTTTTTCTGAGATTGAATTCAATTCTTTATTTAAGTGAATAATTAAATCACTCAAATTATCAAAACCAGAAGTTTGACTTTCTAATTCGTCACGTTTAGCAATTAATTCTTCAACAGAAATCACATTATGTTTACGCAATAATTTATGAATCAAATCGTAACGATCAGTAATTTCTTGTAATCTTTCAGGATTAATTTCAGTCGAATCTATCAAACTACTCATTTCACCCGAAATATCTTGTAATTCTATTTTTGATGAAATCAATCGCTCGTAAATCAAATTGTATTGCGAATTATAATCCGAAATTTTATTCAATTTATTGCTTGCTTCATTCAATTGAGAAATTATTCCCATTTCAGGATGCTCCAAAAATTGATAAGTTTCATTCAAAATCGAAATAATTTCTTCTACATTTGATAAAGATTTTATCTCGATTTCCAATTGTTCTAATTCCTCATTTTTTAGCGAAGCATTGTTCAATTCTTCCCACAAATGCAATTTATATTCTAAATCTTGCGATTGATTTTCTAACGAATTTTGAGCATCTTTTATTTTTTTCTTTGTTGAAATATAGTGGTTAAAATCTTTCCTATATTCTTTCAATAAGTCTTTGTTTTCTCCGTAAATATCCAACATCGAAAGTTGAAAATCAGCTTCAAAGATTTTAGGGGTATTAAATTGAGAATGAATATCAATCAATAATTCTGATAATTCCTGTAAAATAGAGACTTTAACAGGTGTATCATTGATAAAAGCACGCGATTTTCCAGAAGGTAATAATTCTCTTCTCAAAATAGATTCGTCTTCATAATCTAAATCATTCTCTTCGAAAAAATCATTTAATTCAAGATTTTTAATCTCAAAAACAGCTTCAATAATACATTTTTCATCAATATTTTTCAAGGCTTTTAAATCGGCACGTTCGCCTAAAACTAATTTTAAAGCACCTAACAAAATCGATTTTCCAGCACCAGTTTCACCGGTAATTGTGGTCATACCTTGATGAAAATCAATCTCCAATTGATCGATAATGGCGAAATTATTAACGCGAAGAGTTTTTAACATTTACTTTTTCAATTTATTCCAATAATTGTCGTTGTATTTTGGCGCGATTGAATTTAAAATTCCTTTCAGTTTCTCGATATTCACCGTAGAAACCTGTCCGCCTGAAAATACTTGACTAATTTCGCTATTTTTTGCTGTTAAGAAAAGTTCTAGCGGATAAAATTGAGAATAATTTCCTCTTTGGTAAAATTCTAATTGCAGTAATGTATTTCCGATCGCGTTTTTACCACGAACTTCGTTCTCAGACATAACGTCTAAGCCATTTCTATGATATTGATAGATGATATTACGAAGTGTTGAATTATCCGATTTTAAAATATTGTTAATTAAGGCTGTACGCGATTTTATTCCATCTAATTCGCTCCAACCAGAGAAATTATTGTTCGCTTGACCGAAATCTGCAATTTTCTTCGCCATTTTGAAATACTCTGTTCCGCCTTCTTTCGCAAATGTATCTGCATCATATCCCAAAACTAAATAAATGTAATACGTCAATACATCTGTCAAATTTTTTCCACTGAATTTACGATCATTGAAAATTAATTCTTCAGATTCTTGGTATTGAAACGTAAAATTATCGTCAGATAAATTAAGAACAGGCGTATAGTACGTTGAGTTAAAAACAGGACGACGAGATTGTACCAAAATAGTACCTTTCATTCTGTTTCCCTCACGTTCCGTTACATTGATGACGAAACTAGCTTCAATTCTTTCGTATGTTTTTAAACGATCATTTGTCCATTTTGTTGAATTAATAAACGTTTTTAATGATCTTTCTAAAGTTTGATAAACCTGTGTATTAGATCCCTGAACCTGAGAATAATCGACTTTTACATCTGCAATAATATTTTGCGAGAAAGCCGAAATAGCTAAACACGACGAAAAGAAAATTGAGGCTAATTTCTTCATAATAAATTTTATAACTTATTTAAAATGACATTCAAAATATCTTTTGCAACATCTGTTTTTGATTTTGCATCAAATTGTTGCATCGATAAATCTTTATCAATAATTGTAATTTTGTTTGTATTCTTCTGAAAACCAGCTTCTTTATCTTGCATCGAATTAAGAACAATAAAATCAAGATTCTTTTTGGCTAATTTTTTCTTTGCATATTCTTCTTCGTTATTCGTCTCTAATGCAAAACCAACCAATAATTGATGTGTTTTGATTTCGCCTAACGATTTTAGAATATCAGGATTTTTCACCAATTCGATAATTAAATTATCATCGTTTTCTTTCTTAATTTTATGCTCAGCCATTTTTTTTGGACGATAATCTGCAACAGCCGCTGACATTACCACAGCATCAGCATCAGCAAAATTAGCGTACATCGCTTCGTACATATCACGAGCAGAAACAACATTTATTCGATCGATAGGAAAACCTGTAACAGATTCGTGACTTGGACCACTAACCAAGGTAACTTTTGCACCCAAATTAGCAGCAGCTTTTGCAATCTCGAATCCCATTTTTCCCGAAGAATAATTACCTATAAAACGAACAGGATCTAAGTTTTCGTATGTAGGACCAGCAGAAACTACTACTTTTTTTCCGTGAAGTGGGAGAGTAGCTTCGATTGTACTTTCCAAAAACGCAATAATGTTTTCAGGTTCAGCCATTCTACCTTCTCCAATTAATCCACTTGCTAATTCACCAGCTTCGGCAGGAATACAAATATTTCCGAAAGATTCTAATTTAGCAATATTTTCTAAAGTTGATGGATGTTTGTACATATCCAAATCCATTGCTGGAGCAAAATATACAGGACATTTAGCCGAAAGATAAGTAGCTAAAACCAAATTATCACACGTTCCATCTGCCATATGAGAAAGTGTATTTGCTGTACAAGGTGCAATAATCATATAATCTGCCCAAAGTGCATATTCTACATGATTATTCCAATCACCTTTATCGCCAAAAAACTCCCATTCAACTGGATGTTTGGAAAGCGTGGAAAGTGTAAGTGGGGTAACGAAGTTTTGAGCTTCTGGTGTCATAATAACTTTGACATCTGCTCCTTTTTTGATAAGCCCTCTAACAAGAAAAGCGGCTTTGTAGGCCGCTATTCCGGCAGAAACTGCCAAAAGAATTTTTTTACTATGTAAAACAGACATTATTTATCCTCATTTGGATTTCTGTAATATACGTCATTGTCTAACCATTCCTTAACCGCAATAGAAGTCGGTTTTGGTAATCTTTCGTAGAATTTTGAAACTTCGATTTGCTCTCTGTTTTCAAAAACTTCTTCTAAAGAATCTGTATGTGCAGCAAACTCATCCAATTTCTGAATTAATTCAGTTTTCATTTCTTGGTTAATTTGTTCTGCTCTTTTACCCATAATTACAATCGATTCGTATAAGTTTCCTGTTTTCTCATCGATTTTATTACGATCATAAGTTTGTGTTGTTGGTGCTGCACCGATATCCTTGAAATTCATAATGAAAGAATTTTATATATTTTACTATTATTTATTATTTTGCTCTTTGCTTAATTCAGCTTGATCAGCTTCAAATTTCTTTTTAGCTACTTCTATATCAGCTAATTGTTTTTTAGTCTCAACCATATCTTTGTCGATTTTCTCCATCAATTTATCAGCTTCTGCTTTAAATTTTGTTTGCGGATAATATCTTGTTAACAAAAGATATTGCGTTCTGGCATCTTGTAAACGTAAATCTTTGTTCTCGATACGAGAGAAATTTAACGCCAATTCTGTTTTAGAACGTAATGAATACATCATTGCTTCTTCACGAAATTTAGAATCTGGATATTCATCAACCATATTGTCAAAAGAAACTCCAGCAGCCTTATATTTCATTGTTTTGTAATAAACTTTAGAAATTTCGAAAGACTTTAATTCTAATTTTTGTCTAAGTTCTGTAATATAATTATTCGCTTCTGCAACGTGTGCTGATTCTGGATACGAATTGATAAATCCTTGTAACTCACTGATTGCTGTGTACGTACTTGTTTGATCCAAGTCATATTTTGGCGAATCTTTGTAATAAGAAAATGCCGATTTGAATAAAGCTTCTTCTGCACGGCTATCCATAGGATAAGCTCCTGCAAAGCTTTTGAATTGATGTCCTGCTAAACGGAAACTTTTTTCGTTAAAGTTACCTTGTGCCATATTATAGGCAATGTCCGCAGATTTTTCTGTTCCTACAAATGATGTAGAAATTTTTTCATACAATTCGTTTGCCAAATCATATTTACCATCTTGATACAATTGTGTAGCCAATGTAAAGATTTCGTCTTTATCCGTACTTTTCATCGCTTTGTTATAGGTCTTGTTACAAGACACTAAAGAAGCGCCAATTAAAACTACTAAGCTTAGTTTTTTAAACATTCTGCAAATTTAATAAAATTTGAGGACTAAAGTATAAAATATTTTTTTCTTATCCTCTTAATAAAATCTCAAAGTTTTGATTTATTCCGCTGTTGTGTCTGTATTTAATGTAACTATATCACGATCAAATAGATATAAACCTCCTTTGTCAGATCCAATCATTTCTAGCTTATCTAAGATATTTCTTGCTAATTTTTCTTCTTCAATTTGCTCAGAAACATACCATTGCAAGAAATTGTGAGTTGAATAATCTCTTTCTTCTAATGTTAAGCCTACAATTTCGTTAATTGATTCAGAAACAAAGCATTCGTGGTTTAAAATTGCAGTAAAAACTTCTTTTAATGTTGTGAAATCTTGTTTTGGTTCTTCAATTTGTGGAACAAACGCTTTTCCGCCTCTTTCGTTAATAAATTTAATTAATTTTAACATATGCATACGTTCTTCGTCTGCATGCGAGTACAAGAAATTTGCAGTTCCTTCCAAACCTTTCACTTCTGCCCAAGAAGCCATAGCTAAATATAATTGAGAAGAATCTCCTTCTAATTTTATTTGTTTGTTTAATGCGTCTAATATTGTATCTTTTATCATAGCTTTATTTTTTTAGATGTTTGATAATAATTGGTTAATTTTTGTTGTCAAGTTAGCTGATGCTGGAACTAAAGGTAATCTTGTAAATGGTTTACAAATGCCTTTGTTATCTAAAACAGCTTTTATTCCGCAAGGATTTCCTTCCTCGAAGATAGCACGTGTAATTTCTACAACTTTGTAATGACCTTCGTAAGCAGCAACAACTTCTTTGTTGATTGCTTTGCGAATCATATCTGTAAAAACAGTTGGAACACCTTGTCCAATAACAGAAATAACACCAGAACCTCCAGCTAAAGTCATTGGAACTGCGAATTCATCATCACCAGAAATAATATTGAAATCTTCGCGTGTGTTTTTACGAATAATATCTGTTGATTGTAAGAAATCTGGTGAAGCTTCTTTAATCGCAACAATATTTTTGAATTCATTTGCCAAACGAATTGTTGTATCTGCTGAGATATTAGAACCCGTTCTACCAGGAACATTATACAAAATGATGTTAGCATCTGTACTTTCTGCAATCGCTTTATAATGTTGGTAAATTCCTTCTTGATTTGGTTTATTATAATAAGGAGAAACTGTAAGAACTGCGATATAATCACTCAAATCTGTTTCTTGATATTCATTAATAACTTCTGCCGTATTGTTACCTCCAATACCCAAAACCATCGGAACACGATTAGCATTCGCCTTCTTTATTGTTTCAATTACCTGTTTCTTTTCATCCTTTGTAAGTGTTGCTGCTTCTGCAGTAGTTCCCAAAATAACTAAATACTCAACACCGCCATCGATACTATAGTTTACTAAATTTTCTAATGCAGCATAATCTACGGTACCATCTTGTTGAAAAGGCGTAACCAAAGCAACTCCTGTCCCAATTAATTGTTTCATCTTCTATAAATGTTATTAAATCTAATACTAAGTTAAAATTCGGAATTATATCTTGAATAATCAAATAATAGTGTTAATCTATAATTGGTCTTAGATAAAATCCAAAATCTTTCAAAAATAGCGATTAATTTATAGGAATAAAATTAATTTAAGCCAATGTTTTATGATTTTACTTATAAAAAAAAGCCACTCAAAACGAGTGGCTCATATTATTTCTAACTTTAGATTAGTTAAATGTATATTTAAATCCTAAAGAAAAACGACCAGCTTCAAAATCTGAATCATTTGATAATCTCCAATCAGGCTTCCAATCAAAATGTAAAGCCAAAGGAGCAGATGGAATTTTATATTCTAAACCTGCTTGTGGACGAATACCAAATATTGTTTTATCTTCATAATATCCTTTATCTACAAATTTTAATTGAGGTCCAACCCCTACATACCATCCTAATCCGTTTGTACCAGAAAACGGTTGATTATATGTATAATCTGCACCTAAAACAGTAACATGATCTCCAAACATCACCTGTACATTACCAGCGTTTTTACCATCAAAAGAGTGTTTGAATTGTGGACCTACTAATGTTTCTCCATCTCCTAAATCTACAACAACACCTAAAGCATTTTTATAGTTTTGAGCATTTACTTGAGAAATTCCTAATGCCATTACAGCAACTAATAATACTTTTTTCATTTTTATTAAATTTTCAGTTTTTAACTTTGTTATACCATCTATTTTACAAAAAGCGTGCAAATGTTATCTTAATGTTAAGTTTTAACATTTTTAATCGAATAATAATTATATATATTGCTTTGTATGAGTAAGATATTTGGTTAATTTAAAATCATTCTAAAGTTTAAACTTTTACATTATTCTCTTAAAAAAGTTAATTTTGTAGAAACAAAACAATAATGATTAAAACTGTAATTTTCGATATGGACGGCGTAATCGTCGATACAGAACCAGTACATAAATATGCTTATTTCGAACATTATAAAGAACTGAATATTCCAGTTACGGAAGAATTATTTGCTACATTTACAGGACAATCGACAAAGAATGTTTATCAAATTCTGAAAGATAAATTTGATCTGAAAGAAGAAGTGAACGATTTGGTTTTGAGAAAACGTAACATCTTTAATGAAGCTTTTGACACAAAACCTGATTTGTATTTGATTTACGGGGTTGAGAGTTTGATTAAAGATTTATACAGTAATGGAATCGAACTGATTTTGGCGTCCTCGGCTTCAAAATCGACAATTGATCGAGTTTTTAATCGTTTTGAGTTGAATCAATATTTTACACATAAAATTTCTGGCGAAAACTTTCCGAAGTCAAAACCAGATCCTGCTATTTTTCTACATGCAGCTGATTTGGCTAAATCTAAACATGCTGAATGTATAGTTATCGAAGATAGTAAAAACGGAGTGGAAGCGGCTTCCCGTGCGAATTTGTATTGTTTAGGTTACAAAAGTGAAAATTCGAAACAACAAGATATTTCAAAAGCAAATTGTATTGTAGATGATTTTAATGCGATTGATGCAAATTTTATTAAAGAATTTGAATTAACAATTTAAGATTAATCAATAATCTTAAATTGTTTCATTAAGAAAATGGCATTCATCATTTTGGTTGTGCCTTTTCTTAATTTATAATCTGAATAATAATTGTTGTCCACGTTTTTTAATTCGAAACAATAATTAATAATATGATCCGGGTTTTCACCTTCCATTTTCGTTAATTCTAAATCGTGAGTAGCGATAAAACCAATCAATTTTGTGGGAGATTTAATCAATTTTTCTAAAAATTTTTGTGAACCAATTAGTTTATCTTCTGAATTTGTTCCTTTTAAAATCTCATCTAAAATGATGATTTGTGGTTGATCATTTTCTAAACGTTCAATCAAAATTTTCAATTTATTAATTTCATTTTTGAAATAAGAATCGCCAGAAGACAAATTATCAACCGTTCTGATACTTGTAAATAAATCCATTGGGTAAAACGACATTTTTTCTGCACTCACTTTTGCGCCGTTCATCGCTAAAACCAAATTTGTTCCAACTGTTCTCAAAAAAGTACTTTTTCCAGCCATATTTGCCCCTGTAATAATCGCAATATTGTTTGGACGATTTGTTTCAAAATCATTTTTCACAACTGTTTTTTCATCTAATAAAAGGTGAAAACCATTCGTAATTTTTAATTCATAAGGTTCATCTACAATTTCGGGATATGTAAATGATGTATGTTTATCATTGAAAATAGCAAAAGAAACGAAGGCCTCTAATTTCGCCAATTCATCTAACCAAGGTTTGATTTGATGAACCGTTTTTTGAACTTCATTTTCAAATTTGATCGAATAATGTAATCGCCATAAGAAAAAAGTATTTAATACAAAGCCTAAAATCGGGAAATTTGCTGCATCTAAAGTTTCTTTTGTTGAAGAAATTGTCTTGATTAAATCCGATGATTTGAAAGGATTTACAAATGTATTTTGAATTTCAACATTTAGTTTTGATTCAAATTTTTCTTCTTCAATATGTCGAAAAACTTCATATAAATTATCCAATTCATCTGCTTTCATTGTCGTATAAGCCACAATTCGTCTTAGTTGTTGCTTATAAAACATGTAAATTGCATTCGAAACAATGACTGCACCTAAAATCCAATAAAAAACAATTTCTTTCGGAAAACCAATAATTGCTAAAGCGATAAAACACAAAATATTCAGAACAGAAAAGATGAGTGGAAATAATTTTATTGAATCAGTATTGAATACACGATTTTCGAACACAAAAATTGAAGATTGATTCATGTTTAATCGCTTTGTAAATGTCAAAAATGTCACTATCCAATTTCTTTTTTCAGCCAATTCTGTAAATGCATTTTGTCTATCAATAATTTCTGATTTGTCTAAAATCAAATTCGATAAAAAATGTTTCAACTGTAAATTTCCAATTCGAGTTTGCGTTTTATTGATCCGATTGAAGATTGAATTTCCTTCCAAAATATCTAAATCTTTGTTGTAAACATTATTGAACTGAGAATTATCTTCAACAAATGGATCGATAGAATCATCAGATTTTATTTGATTAATAATTTCTAAAGCTTGAATTGAATAATTGAGTTCCGAAGAAATTTTAGAAGTTTTAACCACTAAAACGATGAAAACTATAAATAAAATAGAAGAAATAATCAAATATAAATTGTTGCTCGACGTGACGTAAAGCAAGAAAAATACAACCGAAATAATAAATGCAACAAGCCTGATATTGCTGATTTTATTCTTTTTAGATTTCAATAAATTAAAATCATTTTGTAGTTTTTCTTCTATTTTTAGATAGTCTTCCATTCTTAATTTTATTTCTGATTAAAAGTAGTGGTATAAATAATAAAAGAGCGAAATTTCGCTCTTTTATTATTTTTTAACTTCTTGAAATTGTTTTTCTGTAATTATTCCTTTTTCAACCATTTTAGAAAGCCAATCAATAATTTCATGCTTTTCTTTAGATTTTAATTTTGAAAGGTTAATTGTTGAATAATTTCCAATATCATTTTCTATTCCATATTTTTCAGTTATAGCATCCAAATAATCTATATAAGCTTTTTCAAAGTGATATTTTTCTGCCATTATTTTTGAATAAACCATTAAAGAATCTGTTCTACCTTCAAAATTTGAATCTTTTAAATGATAAAATAATTCTGAATAAGCTTCTTCATCACCAAGTTTCTTCACTTTAGTAGTAATCGAATCGTAATTATCAGAAATTGAATTCATTGTTATTACATTCTCATGAATTACAGGTGTAACAATATTGTTTTCTTTTTTACAAGAAAACAATAAAATATAATAACAAATGAAAATATATTTCTCTTTTTTAATGATTACAATACTTTTATTTCGAATACTTTTTCATCATTCAAATAACCTTCTAAGGTATCTTTTGAATTGATTTTAGAAACTCCCGCTGGTGTACCAGTAAAAATTAAATCACCTTTTTTCAAGGTAAAATATTTAGAACATTCAGCAATTAAGGTATTGATATGAAAAATCATATCTTTTGAATTTCCTGTTTGTACATTTTCTCCATTTCGATCTAATTTGAATGTAAGATTTTCTAAATCAAAATTTTCTTTTGGATGAAAATCAGAAGCAAATGCAGAACCATCAAAAGCTTTCGCAATTTCCCAAGGAAAACGCTTTTCTTTCAATTCTTGTTGTACATCGCGCGCTGTAAAATCAATTCCTAAACCGATTTCTGAAAAATAACGATCTGCAAATTGAGGTTGAATCATTTTTCCAACTCGATCAATTTTAATTACAATTTCCGTTTCAAAATGAACTTCTTTCGTAAAACTTGGAATAACAAAAGGAAAACCCTTTCTTAAAATGGCCGAATCTGGTTTCATAAAAAACATAGGCGATTCTGGAATTGGATTATCTAATTCTTTTGCATGTTCGACGTAATTTCGTCCGACACAAATAATTTTCATCGCTTAAAAACCGTTTTGTAATTTGATTCGAGTAAAAACTTTCTTTGTATATAAAGGAAAATCGGCATTCTGAATCCACGCATAATAACCTGGATCTTTCGCAAAGATATCCGTCACAACTTGTCCTTTATACTTGCCAAACGAAATAATTTCTTGGTCTTTATCATTGTACTGAATAAATCCAGCTAAATCAGCCGTTTTGCGTTGAGAAGAAAATTCGCTCAAAAATTTATTGTCATTTTCAAGCTCGTCATATTTCTCGATTTGCGCCATCAAAACTTCGTAAGTCGCAATTGTATCAGCTTCCGCAGAATGTGCATCAATCAAATCTTTATCGCAATAATACTTATAAGCAGCGCTTAAATTGCGAGGTTCCATTTTATGATAAATCACTTGCACATCAATTGGACGATGTTTTGATAAATCAAAATCAAAACCATTACGTAATAATTCTTCTGCTAAAAGTGGAATATCAAAACGATTTGAATTATATCCTGCCAAATCAGAATCTTTAATCATTTCCATAATCGCAGGGGCAAGTTCTTTGAAAGAAGGCGCATCGGCAACATCTTCGTCAGAAATTCCGTGGATTAAAGTTGTTTCTGGTGGAATTGGAATTCCAGGATTAACTTTCCAAGTTTTTACTTCTTTTGAACCGTCTGTCAAAGCTTTCACGATAGAGATTTCAACAATACGGTCTTTTGAAACATTAGTTCCAGTTGTTTCTAAATCAAAGAAACAGATATTTTTAGTTAATTTCATTTTGTAATTTCTTTTCTAAAAATGATTGAGATAAGGATGTACAATAAGATGATTAGCGGAATTGCAGCAACTTGCAACCAAGCCACTAAACCTAATGTAATGATTAAGAAAATATATTTATAATAATTTTCTGCCCAACTCAATCCTTTAAATTTTAAGGCAAATAATGGTAAATCGACAATTAATAAAACACTAAATACAATAGAAACGGCAATTAATAAATACGGATCAAGAGATGGATTTATAATTTGTCCATTATTGTAATAGATAGAAAATAATGAGAAAATAAATAAGGTATTTGATGGTGTTGCCAAACCTTTGAAATACGTTGCTTGATCTTCATCTAAATTAAATTTTGCTAATCGTAACGCCGAAAAAGCAGGAACTAAAAAAGCAAATAATGAAATTGCAGCAATTTTTAAATTCTCATTTTCATAAATAAAATCAGTTGAAAAATGATTAAACATCGAAAATAACATCAATCCTGGTACAACACCAAACGAAATACAATCTGCCAAAGAATCCAATTCTTTTCCAATCGGGCTACCAATATTCATTAGTCGTGCAACCATTCCGTCCAAAAAATCAGCAACTAATGAAATCAACATCAAAACCATCACAATTGTAACTGTGGTAGTTGTGATTTGAGCATTGCTCGAAATCATGAAAATGGCTGATAATACACCACATGAAAGATTAAGTAGTGTTAGAAAATTTGGAATTGTAAATAATTTCATAAATGAATTTTTCATCGCAAAAATACAAACAAAAATTAATCTGAATCCTTTTTAAACACAATAAAACCACTATTTTTGAGTTTTTATATTCGTAATTCATCAATTTTGAAAAAGACATTCCTTATATTATCTGTTCTGGCAAGTCAATTTGCTTTTTCTCAAACCACACGCAAATATTCGAACGAGTTTTTGAATATTGGTGCAGATGCGCGCTCGTTTGCAATGGGTAATGCGGTTGTGGCGAATATTGGAAATGCAAATGCGGCTTATTGGAATCCTGCTGGATTAACGGAAATTACCTATGATTGGGAAGCTGCAGCAATGCATGCTGAATATTTTCAGTCGATTGCAAAATTTGATTATGCGGCGGTTGCAATTCCGTTGAGAGAAAGTAATTCTACGATTGCATTTTCGTTTACACGTTTTGGTGTTGATAATATTTTGAATACAACAGAATTGATTGATAATCAAGGAAATATTAATTACGATAAAATCTCTAAATTTTCTACAGCAGACTATGCTTTAACAATGTCTTATGCGGGAAATGTCTTTAATAATAAAGATATTCAGTTTGGTGCAAATGCTAAAATCGTTTATCGACATATTGGGAAATTTGCGCAAGGATTTGGTTTCGGTTTAGATCTTGGTTTGCAATATCGTACCGATAATAAAATGTATTTTGGTTTGATGGCACGAGATATTACAACAACTTTCAATGCGTGGAGTATCAATAAACAAAAGGTAAAAGAAATCACGATTGACGAACCAAATAATGAAGGTGAGCCAACAATTTTGAATGATTTACCTGGAGAGAATATCGAATTAACAATGCCTAAATTGCAATTTGGAGTTGGAAAACGTTTTGATTTTAATGAACGAGTTTCGTTATTGGGAGAGGTTGATATGAATATCGAATTTCAACAAACGAATGCCGCAATTTCTGGAAAAGGATTTTCGATTTCGCCACAAGTTGGTCTTGAATTAGGTTATGATGACATGGTTTTTGTACGTGGAGGATTGAACAATTTACAGAAGATTTCGCAATTTGATGGAAAAGATAAAACTCAAATTCAGCCAAATGTTGGGGTAGGTTTCAAATACAAAGGAATCTCGATTGATTATGCTTTGACAAACTTTGGAGACAGCGGTTTAGGATTATATTCTAACATTTTCTCAGTCCGTTTCGAGATGGATAAATGGAGATAAATAAGTTTTACTCATAATTATATTGATAGGTATATTTTTCTGAATATTGATATTTTATACTCTGTCAAGTGTTTCCAAAAGCGTTTTGGCATCATTTGGATTAGTAACATCGAATTTTTCCTTGTTTCAATTGTTGTCCAATTAAAATAAGACTTCCACAATTCTTGGTATAAATTCTCTTTTACATCAAAATAATAATTAAAGGTAAAACATTATATTTTGGATCAGTTTTCGCAAAAAATAAATCTTAATTAATCTTTTCAAAACGAATAAATATCGCTGAAAAAGTTTAACAAAAAATTTAATCGTACTCCAAATTGATTAAAAGTTCAGTTTTTAATCGGCTGATAAAATTACAATCTAATTCAGCAAGAAGAATATCAATTAATTGAGACAAAAAATCGCGGTGAATATAGTTAAATACAAAGGTTTTTTCATTTGTCATAAAATAAAAATCAAAATGACTAAAATAACCTGAAATTGATTTAATCTCTAGTGTTGGAAGTTCTTCGGGTTGAAAAAAATCACTTAATTTTGCACGATAATCATGCATTTTTTTGATAGAATTTGAATTAATATCAACATATTCCAAATTTAAATCTTCAATTTCATCTGAATAAAATTGAAACAAAAATTCATTTTTAGGATAATCATTTATGTACAAATTGAAACGATTATCTTTTTGGTATAACTGAAAAAGTCGATTAAATTCTTGCACATTATTGATCATAATAGATGAAGTTAAATAATTGATTTGAATAAATTTAAAAACATTTAGTTAAATAATCAAATAAAAAAGAGCCAAATTAACTTGGCTCTTGTATTTCTAGTAACGTATTGTTCTTGTTGTATTTGAAATTGGTTGATCAATATCTTTGACGAATTGTGTTCGTTTGACCCAATTTTTATGATTATCATATTGATATTTAATCGTGGAAATATTCTTTACTTTTCCTGCTTCATCAATCACAGTTTCTTCAATAATATTATTGTTTTCATCAAATTTGCGAATATATTTATTGACTTGTTTATTGTCTTTGTCCACATAATTTTCCTCTATAGGATTGCCTTTCGCGTCGTTTTTATAATTCAACGTATAATTTCCTTGGTTATATTTCACCAATGTTTTGACTAAAAATCCATTTTGATATTGAAACGTTTTTTCGATAAAAACATCAGAATCTTCCAATAAATTAGTTTCTCTTTCGTAAGTTACATTCTGATTTTGGTCTAATTTGTATTCAGTTTTAGAAACATTGACATCATTTTCGCTTTTCGTGACAATGTAACCGTCTGTTGTATATTCATAATCAAAATTGAAAACTAAACTTTCGTCATAGTTTTTCATTTCTCTCGAAATCAATTTATTCGATTCATTATAATTAAATATTTCAGCAAAAGTTTTATTTCCAGCTTCATCAAAATAATCACGTTTTGTCGGATTACCATCTTTATTATACGTTGATTTTGTGTAATATTCCGTTTCATAACCTTCAATAAACTTCATGCGAATACGTGCTTTTTGCATCGATTCTTCGATAAAAGTTGGATTTCCTAAAACATCATTTTGTTGTAATTCAGATTTTTGAGCAAATGCAAAACCTGAAAATAATATGGTAATTAAAGCAATGTTTTTTAACATATGTTGTATTTTTTTTTTTCTTGAATAGAAAGATTAACCAAAATTAATTCAAAAATGTAAATTTCTTGATCTATTTAAAGGTGAACGTAAAAACTAGAACTTATATTTGAAAAAAAAATAAAAAAATGAGCACAAAATTTAAACTTTTAGGAAATCAACCAGCATTTATCGATTTATCATTGTTATTAGTACGTTTAGCTGCTGGTGGATTTATGTTTACACACGGATTCGGAAAATTGCAAAAATTAATCAATGGAAATTTCGAATTTGGAGATCCAATTGGACTTGGACCAGAAATTTCTTTAGGTTTAACTGTTTTTGCGGAAATACTTTGTGCTTTTTTAGTTTTGGTCGGATTATTTACTCGTTTGGCGGTAATTCCACTAATCATTACAATGTTAGTTGCTGTATTTATCGTGCATGCAGATCATGATTTTGGTAAAAAAGAATTGGGATTATTCTACTTAATCAATTATTTAGTTATATTTTTATCAGGCGCAGGAAAATATTCTTTAGACAAATTGATACTTAAAAAATGATAAAAACATTAACCTATAGTTTATTGATTTGTTCTTCTGCATTATTTGCTCAATCAAAAAATATGAAAAACATTGTTTATACGCCATTAGCAAAGGCAGAATTAACATTAATAAAAGAAAAGAAATCCTATGATCCTTTTCGTGTTTTATTAACAACTTCGGATGCAGATACAAAAATCTTAAAATCAACTTCTATTGATATTGATCCAAAAGATCCATTAATCAAATTATTGGCCGATCGTATGTATGCAACGGTTCAAGACGAGGCAAGTAAAGGTGTTGGTATTGCAGCTCCACAAATTGGAATTAATCGCAACGCGGTTTGGGTGCAACGTTTTGACAAAGAAGGCGAACCTTTTGAGTTTATTATCAATCCAAAAATCACGTGGTATTCGGACATTGTTCGTCACGGTCGCGAAGGTTGTTTGTCTATTCCTGATATTTTCGGAAAAGTGTATAGAAGCTTGGTTCTTCGATTGGCATATTATGATTTGGATGGAAATTTTCATGATGAAACAGTTGAAGGTTTTACAGCGGTTATTTTTCAGCACGAATACGATCATTTAACAGGAACGTTATTTACAGATCGAATGAAAGAGCAAGAAAATCTAAATTACGTGAAAGCTGAAGTGATGAACGATGTTTTTTACTTGAAAAAGACTAGTTCTTTTACAGATGACGACGACGATGAAGATTAAAAATTTCTTAAAACCTAGAAATTATTATGCTTGGCATAGTTTTTAGTTTAATTTTGCAAAAACTTATTTAGAAAATTGTTAGCATACACTACATATAATCATCCAACGAGCACAGAATGGGTGACTTTTGTTCATGGAGCAGGAGGAAGTTCTACGATTTGGTTCAAGCAATTGCGTGAATTTCGCAAACATTTCAATGTTTTGTTAATGGACTTGAGAGGACATGGACGTTCTAAGAAAAACTTGAAAGCGCTTTTCGAAAAACGTTATACTTTCAAATCAGTTTCAAAAGATGTGATTGATGTTTTAGATCATTTAAATATCGATAAAACACATTTTGTTGGGATGTCTTTGGGAACGATTGTGATTCGACAATTGGCAGAAGATTATTCGGAGCGATTCAAATCAATGGTGATGGGAGGCGCAATTATGAAAATTAATTTTCAATGTCAATTTTTGATTAACGTTGGAAATACATTCAAACATATGTTGCCTTATTTAATCTTGTATCGAATTTTTGCTTTCGCTATCATGCCAAAGAATACGCACAAAGAGTCAAGGCTATTATTTATCAATGAGGCGAAGAAATTGTATCAAAAAGAATTTTTGAAATGGTTCAAACTCACTGCGGATGTCAATCCATTGCTAAAATGGTTTCGAAAAATTGAATTAAATATTCCGACTTTATATGTGATGGGAGCAGAAGATCATATGTTTTTGCCTTCGATTCAGGAATTAATAAAAGCACATACCAAACATTCAGAATTGATTGTTATCGAAGATTGTGGACATGTTGTGAATGTCGATCAACCACAAATTTTTAACGATAAAGTAATTGAATATATTCATCGAATTAAATAAAATAAACTAAAAAAAGCTTNNAAGCTTTTTTTAGTTTATTTTGATCTTTTTTCTAACAAATCTGGGCGACGTTCTTTTGTACGTTCAACTGCTTTTTCATGCAACCATTCTTCAATTTTAGGAAAGTTACCCGAAAGTAAAACATCAGGAACTTTTAGACCTTTATATTCGGCAGGACGCGTATAAATTGGTGGCGCTAACAAATCATCTTGAAACGAATCTGAAAGGGCAGAAGTCTCATCACCAATTACGCCAGGTAATAAACGAATAATAGAATCAGCCAAAATAATTGCGCCAAATTCTCCACCAGAAAGCACATAATCGCCAATCGAAATTTCTCTCGTCACATACATATCTCGAATACGTTGATCGATTCCCTTGTAATGTCCACAAATCATCATAAGATTTCCTTTCAACGACAAATCATTCGCAATTGTTTGATTCAACGTTTCACCATCTGGCGTCAAATAAATAATTTCATCATAAGTTCGTTCATCTTTCAATTTCGAAATCATTTTGTCCAAAGGCTCGCACATAATCACCATTCCAGAAGTTCCTCCGTACGGATAATCATCTACATGACGATAACGTCCTTTTCCAAAATCTCTCAAATCGTGAACATGAATTTCAGCTAAACCTTTGTCTTGCGCACGTTTCATAATCGAGGCAGAAAATGGACTAACTAATAATTCGGGTAAAACAGTGATAATATCTATTCGCATGCTGCAAAGATATTTGTTTAGCTACGTTTGAGCAAGTTTAAATCTATTTTTTGAATTTGATTGTTTTAATAGAATTTATAAATTCTTCTTGTGACTTTTCATCTAAATTGTAACCAATAAAATTAAATTTTGAAGTTGAGTTTTTAATAGTATCCATATAAACTGCAATTAATTTATGATGATTTGATTGTATAAGTTTTGCTTTTTGATGATCAATAACAATATAAGAAATCTGGTATTTTGAATGTACGATAGAATCAATATTTGTTTTATGAAGTTTATTGATATATAATTCAGAGATTTTTTCCAATTCTAAATCAGGATTATTATTTAAAATAGTTGTAAAAATACTATCTGCAATTTTAGCATTAATATCAAAATCTCCGCCTGCAAGTAAACCATAATCATAAATTAATGTATCATTATTTGGAGTAATAATTCCTCCAACTTCACTATCAATTCCGCCTAATTTCACTTTTTTCCAATCTTTCGGAATTTCCATAGAAAAACTTCTAAATTGAATCGTTTTATAATTGCTTTTATTACAAGATATTAATCCAAATAATATAATGAATTGTAATCTTCCCTAAAAAACG